>NZ_KV798506.1:0-57659 GCF_001809695.1 Corynebacterium sp. HMSC063A05
GGCATGCGGACACACTTTTCTTTACTTAACCCCTCATGTCGATGAGCTATTCACTTGTGGCCAGGCTATAGCTCATCGATATGTGAATATCTCATCGACAGGTGAGGGGCGGAATTGACAGGTGAGGGGCGGAGCGGAGAATCAAGCAGGGAACTAGAATATTCGTGCCTTTTTCGTAAGTGAAGTCGACACGAAGTTCGCATTTCCGCCCACCTGCATCCGCAAACCGCACCCGCCACCCGCCATCCGCACCCGCACCCGCAAACTGCCACCGCCACCCGCCATCCGCACCCGCACCCATGTGCCCGCAAACCGCCACCGCCACCCGCACCCATGTGCCCGTCCACCCACGAGCCACCCTCAAACCTCCAAACGCCAAATCTCAAACCCCCAAACCCCAGCGCCTCAGTATTCGAAACATCTCAAACTCGCAATATCTGCCTAACGGTCTACAGTGGAACCATGATTCGTACTGAGTCCATTCTTGACCTTGCTACCGTAGCCTCGGGGCAGTCCCACGCTGACGCCCTGCAAGGCTCCATTGATTTGGCACAGACTGCGGAAAAGGCCAGTTATCAGCGTATTTGGTACGCAGAACACCACAATATGAACTCCATCGCGTCCTCGTCGCCGGCCGTTCTTATCGCAGCCGTGGCTGCAAAAACCGAGAGCATCACCCTCGGCTCCGGCGGCGTCATGCTGCCGAATCATGCACCGCTGACGGTCGCGGAGCAGTTCGGCACGCTCGCGAACCTGTACCCGGATCGCATCGAGCTGGGGCTTGGCCGCGCGCCGGGCACTGACCAGGCCACTATGCGTGCGCTGCGTCGTGACCCGCGCTCTTCCGATTCCTTCCCGCAGGATGTGCAGGAGCTGCGCGGTTACCTCTCCGACGAGTCGCTGATCAAGGGCATCAACGCGATTCCGGGCCGTGGCACCCACGTGCCGCTGTACATCCTGGGCTCCTCGCTCTTTGGTGCTCAGCTCGCGGCGGCGCTCGGCTTGCCGTACGCATTTGCTTCGCACTTCGCGCCGGACGCGCTTCGCGATGCCATCGCGGTCTACCGCGAGCAGTTCCAGCCTTCTGAGCAGCTGGATAAGCCGTACGCTTTTGCGGCCATGAATGTGATTGCGTCGGAAAGCGAAGAGTATGCGCAGCAGCAGTACTTCGCTACCCGCAGGAACATGGTCAGGCGTTTCCTCAGCCGCGGTGGGCATCATCTCACTGACGATGAGGCGGAGATTCTGATGGATACTCCGCAGGGGCGCCAGGTGCAGAATATGTTCCGTCATACGGCAGTCGGCACGGTGGCGCAGGTGCGTGAGCAGATTGCGCAGTTCGGTGAGTACTCGACGGCGGATGAGCTAATCGTGGCTCATCAGTCGTTGAAGGTTCCTGACCGACTGCGTTCGGTAGAGCTCACCGCGGAGGCCGCGGGGCTGACCGCGTAAGGCTTCAGGTCCCCGGCGCCTCGAGGCGCGGGGCTTTAGCTTTCCGCTTACTCCACCGCAGCCAGCGGTAGCGCTTTTTCGCTGGCAAACTGCATTATTTCGGCATTGGTGCGCTCGCTGAGGAAGGCTGCGAGTTCCTCGCGGTTGCTCGCGCCAGTGGCCTCGGTCAGGGCGGCGGCAAAGTGCGGCTCCAGCGCTGCCACGGCCGCGTAGCCATCGGCGCTGGGGTAGAGGCCGTACGTCCACAGGCCGCCACCGAGTAGTCCGCCGGGCGCCGTCATGCCGTACTTCAGCGGCGCGGCACCGGTCTCACCAGCCTGCTTCAGGCCGATGCGGCAGTGCAGTCCAGACTGCTTTACGACGTCCGCCCCAGCACCTGCCCGCTTAATCAACCCGGCAAGGGCAGCGGTGACCGCAAAGTGTGCGCCCAGAATGTCGCCCAACAGCACCGGGGGCATGGCCGGAGGCGTGAGGGTTCCGGCCTCCGCCTGGTAGGTCAGGTCATGGCCGGGTGTTTCTGGAGCTTCGGTATCACCGACAATGTCGATATGTACCGGCCCATTCGGGCGCTCGTGGAGACCCGCCAGTCCCATGCGTTCCAGCGCGGAGGGGCGAACCGAGGTGATGACCACATCGGCCTCATCGATCAGTGAGCTCAGCTGTGCGCGGCCCTCATCGCTCTTCAGATTCGCCTGGATAATCTCGTGACCTGCGGACATAGCTTCGTACCAAGGGCGGCCGAAGGAACCGAGCGGGTCGCCTGTGGGTGGTTCGACCTTAATCACCCGGGCGCCTAGCTGGCCCAAGTGCTGAGCGGCCAGTGGTCCCGGAACGTTAATGGCGAAGTTGACGACAGTGATGCCTGCGAGGCTGGTGTGCAGCTCGGGGGAAAACATAGTTCCACACTAGAACACATCTATCTGCCCGCCGACGCTTTCGGCCAACTTCAACTGGTTGATCCAGCCGCCCTCGCCGACGCGCAGTCGGAAAATCGGGCGGTGAGCAGGGCGAGCCTCGTAGCGGACACGGGCAATCTGACCGGTTTTGGCCAGGTCCATAGCGGTTCCCTCGGTGGCCAACTGGGTGCGCGCGGCGGTGAGGCGCTCGATGACGTCGTCAAGCGCGGTGAGCACGGGTTCGGTGTTGTTCTCACACCAGGACATGACCATGTCAGGAGCAGCGGCGGCGACGCGGGTGCAGTCGCGGAAAGAGCCGGCTGCAAGCGAAATGGCCAGGGGGCCACCGGCTTCACCGGCGGCGGCAATTGCGTAGGCCGCTAGGTGTGGCATGTGGGAGATGCGGGCGACGCTGGCATCGTGGTGATCGCTCAGCGCTGGAATGAGTTGACTGCCAAGAGCTGCTCCCAAGTTGGCGACCTGCGAAAAGACTTCAATCCAGCGCTCCGGGACGGGATCGCCCGCAGCATCGGTAGCAGCTGCCAGGTCGTAGGTGATGACCCAGGGGGCACCGTCGAAAAGCCCTTCGAGCGTGGCGGACCAGCCCGCCTGCGCAGAACCCGCCATCGGGTGCGCGCCGACGAAGCGTTCCTCCATGCCACGCGCGGCGACCTCGGCGGCGACGGCGGCCTTCACGGAGACCACATCCGTGATGCCACAGCTGGGGGCGTGCTCGTTGATGGCATCCAGCATCGCGCCGACGACCGTCATGGGGGTGCCGATAACGATGAGTGCGCCGCTGGCCTCAGCGCGTTCGAGAGTGGCCTGAAAATCCGTGCTGGCATCGAATCCCTCCTTCGTGGCTTCCTCGACCGTTGCAGACGAGCGATTCCAACCGAAGCATTCGACGTTATGGGCCCGCAGATCGCGCATCATGGAGCCACCGATGAGGCCCAAACCGAGGATGCATACCGCGGGTAGTTGTGCAGCTGACAGGGAGGACGAAGCAGGGGAGGGGGACTCGAAATTGCTCACCTGACAAGCATGACATACAGCGACTAGCGTTGTGGGTTATGAGCACGACCTTTTCCGGAGGGTACACCTCCGATGACGACCGCTCCTTCGCGGTTGCCGTAACTATGGGGGAGCGCGGTTGGCGCGTCGTCGATCTTGGGGACGACGCCACCGATTCCCTCGCCGACGCTGCACAGGCGCTGCGCAATCTGCGTTCGGAACGCGCCGCTGTCGGAATGCTCAATATCGACGACGATTACTTTATTCTCGTGCGCCAGGGCGTTGGGTCGCTGCGCGTTGTGCTTTCCGACGCCACCGCCGCCGTCACCGACGACATTGCGGCAGATGTGTTCGACGAGCTGGATCTGGATATCCCCGACCTCGACGAGGACGAGCTCGACGATGTCGACGCCTGGGCCGAAGGAGATATGGATATCCTCGCTGACCTGGGCTGTTCGGAGGAAGCCCTGGAGTCCATCTGTGACGATCAGTCGCTGTGGGCGTCCGAGCAGCTTCTTGCCATTGCCGAGGAGCTGGGGTGCGCCGAGGAGCTCGCCGATGTCGCCGACCTGGATTACGACGGTGACGATGACGACTACGACCCCTATGACGACTAACCCTGACAAAGGTCATCTGGCCGGGCGGCCAAGCGCCCTTGCGGCCAGCCAGCCAGCTGGTCGGCCAAGCGCCCTGCCCCGTCGAAAACAGGACATTCTCGACGAAGAGTGGATGCGCCTGGCTATCGCCGAAGCTGTTCACACGGCCCCCGGGGATGTGCCGGTGGGAGCTGTGGTCGTGGATGCCGAGGGCAGGGTTGTGGGCCGGGGCTCGAACCGTCGGGAAGCGGATGGTGACCCACTTGCCCACGCCGAAGTCATTGCGTTGCGCGAGGCCACCCGCGCTGTTGGTGACGGCTGGCGGCTGGAGCAGTGCACGTTGGTCGTGACACTTGAGCCGTGCGTGATGTGCGCCGGCGCGTGCGTCATGGGGCGCGTGGGGCGCGTGGTCTTCGGCGCGTGGTCGCCCAAGACCGGCGCGTGCGGCTCTATCGCCGATGTCATCCGCGATCCCGCCCACGCATTCACGCCGCAGGTGCGCGGGGGTGTGCTTGCCGACGAATGCTCCGTTTACCTGCGGGAATTCTTCGAACGGCAACGGCAGTCGGAAGCGTGAGCGGGGTCACAGTTAGGTCACAATTCCCACTGTGGCCGTGACGAGTCTTCATTTTCACGTACCGTCGGAACTAGTGGGGCTGCTAGACGGTGGCTCTAGAGAATAGATAAGTCGTTTACATAGGAGGCTTACATAATGAGCGAGCTGCAGAACAAGGCCGACGAGTTGGGCGGCAAGGTTAAGGAAGCTGCCGGCGACGCCGTTGGCAACGACGACCTGGCAAACCAGGGCAAGGGCGAGCAGGCTGCGTCCAAGGTCAAGCAGGGTGCTGAGGACCTGAAGGATAAGGCCACTGAGACCTTGGGCAAGCTGACTGACAAGTAAAGCGCTTAGCTCTCGGGTAGAGATAACCCCAACCGTCTCCGCTTCTGATGTGCGGAGACGGTTGGGGTTCTTTGTGTTTCGATGGCCGGCTGTCAGCGTTGGGGCTGGCTACAGCTTCTGAGCCACCAGGTCATCCAGTGGTTCGGCGGACAGTAGGTACGGGGCGATCTCGAAGACGGTACGGGCACCAGTCTCGCCAGCCTGCTTCAGGCGGTAGGCAGCGCGACCGTAGGCAACCTGGACGGCTGCGGTGAAGTCGGGGTTGCGCTCCAGTTCGAGACCGAACTCGATGACGTGACCGGAGGTACCGGCCTGGCCACGGGTAATGACCTGGCCGCCGTGCGGCATGCCCTGGTGGTCGCGGTCGAACTCCTCTTCAGAGATGAAGTCCACGATGGTCTCGTAAGGAGCAAAGTAATCCGGCATGGTCACGATGGCCTCGCGGATTTGCTCCTTGAGCTTGGCGTCCTCGTCGGCGTTGCCCGTCTCTTCAGCGACGACGAAGCAGTGGCGCAGGTGGCACTCGTTACCCTTCAGATCTGCGCCCTCGCCCTTCTTCACAGCCTCGATAGCTTCCGGGTTTGGCTTGGTGTACTGGACACCCTTCTTCACTCCCGGCACGCGACGCACGGCATCGGAGTGGCCCTGCGATAGACCCGGCCCCCAGAACGTCATCTGGTCTGCGCCCGGCAGGATGGCAGCGCCCAAGACACGGTTCAGGGAGAACAGACCCGGATCCCAACCGGTCGAGATCATGGCGATGTTGTCACCCTCGCGGGCGGCGGCGTCCATGGCGGCGCGGTGCTTCGGAATCTCGTGGTGGTTGTCGTAGGTGTCGACCGTCGTAAAGTTCTTTGCCAGCTCAGGTGCCTGCTCTGGGACATCGGTGGCCGAGCCGAGGCACACGAACAGAACGTCTACCTCGTCCTTGTACTTTTCGACCTCCGCCGCCGGGAGTACGCGGGCCTCAGTGTCTAGCGAATCACGACGGGAGAAAACGCCGACGAGTTCCATGTCCGGCTGGTCAGCGATGACCTTTTCGACGCTGTGGCCCAAGTTGCCGTAGCCGATGATGGCGGAACGAATCATGAGGGAGAACCCTTTCTGTGTGGCTGCACTTCTGTGTTTAAGTTTCTAGATTTCAAGCTACAGACTATTCCTTCATATCTCAGAGGGCGTTGGCCACCCCGAAGAGTGCGGTGGTTTAAGTGAATGGTGCAGTAGATGGAGTGATTTGGGATGGCGGGGGCTGTGGTTCTTTGTGAACGGCTTGGCGGAGGACCGGCGGTGTCGATTGTGCGGACAGCTGAGCCTTCTGACCTGGGGATTTGGTAGATAAAGGGGCTACCTGTAACGTTTTCTAGCGGTGACGTGTCCGAGCGGCCGAAGGTGAAGCACTCGAAATGCTTTGTGCGGTAACCCCGTACCGAGGGTTCAAATCCCTCCGTCACCGCCAATAAAACCCCCGGTGGTTCCTTTAAGTAGGAGCCTCGGGGGTTTTTGCATTTAATCGGCCCTGATTGCCTGAGTGTGGTGTGTGGGGGGAGGTGCCCGTCGTAAAGCGGTGAATGGTGAGACATCCGACCTGGAGTGCCTAAATCACAAAAATAACATCAGTAACACACACCCCATTGTTCACGTTTATCCGGGAAGTCCGCTACTCTTAGCAAAAGTATTTCCGGTTTTTATGTCGTGCCCGCCCTCAATGACCATGTCAGCGCCAGAGTTGATGTTGGCCAATCCGGGGTGGTCGCTAGCATCGGAGTAGCGAAGAGGCTTCAAACTGCAGGTGGATTCCGAGGGAGTGCTTGGTTAGTGCGAACTCGGGGAAGCGGCAGTTGGGGCGGTCCAGGCGAATATTAGACGTAAGGGAAACTTGACATGGCAAAGGCCTTGTTCAAACTCGGCAGGTTCTCCTACCTGCATAAATGGACTGTGATCATCGCGTGGTTCCTGATTTTGGCGGGGCTGGGCGGTGCAGTTGCCGCATTCCAGAAGGGGTTCATCGACCAGTTCTCGATCCCCGGCATGCCGTCGGCAACGGCTTCGCACGTGATTGAGGAAAAGTTCCCCGATGTTCCGAACCCAATTCGAGAGCAGCGTATCTATGTCGCCTTCGAGGCCCCGGAGGGGCAGAGGCTCGATGACCCACAGAATAAAGAAGCTGTTGACCAGGTCATTAACGGCATCCGCGACAATGTCGGCCAAATCTCCGATGATTTGCAACTTCACAACCCGGTAGACCTCAATCCGAAGATGCAGGCGATGGTCAAGGAACAGGGCATGGCCGCCGGCCTGCCCAAGGATGTTGCCGAGGCCGATGCCAATGCCCTGCGTACCGTGTCCGATGACGGTCGCTACGGTATTTCCACCTTCGTTTTCGATGCCAAGATGCCGCAGGATATCGAGCCGGAGAATATGCAGGCGCTCCTCGACGCAATGCAGGCCGGTCGTGACGCAGGTATCAAGGTCGAGGCCTCTGGCCCGGGCATGCAGCCCGCGATTGAGGTAGCTCCGACCTCGGAGATTATCGGTGTGACCGTGGCGTTTATCGTGCTGGTTGTCACCTTCGGATCTCTGGTCGCTTCGTTCCTACCTATTGTGACGGCGGTAGTGGGCATTATCATCGGTGTCTTCGGCGTGACATTGATGACCGCATTCACCGACGTCAACTCGATTACCCCGGTGCTTGCTGTCATGTTCGGCCTGGCTGTCGGTATTGACTACGCACTGTTCATCCTCTCTCGCTACAGGGCGGAAAGAGCCCGAGGGATGACCAACGAAGACGCCATCGGCATGGCGACCGGTACGGCTGGCTCCGCTGTGGTTTTCGCTGGCCTCACCGTGATTGTCGCCTTGGCAGCGCTGACGGTCGCCAAGGTGCCGTTCATGTCCCTGATGGGTATTTCGGCGGCAATTACGGTGGCCTTCACAGTGCTGGTCTCTCTGACCCTGCTGCCGGCAGTAATGTCTCTGCTGGGGGACAAGGTCTTCGCTGGTCGCGTGCCCGGTGTTGCTGGCAACCCCTCGCGTAATCCGCGCAAGGAACGTCGCTCTTCCTTCTTCGGTGAGATGACGATGGGGCGACGTTGGGTCACCTTTGTGCACAAGGCCCCAGGGTTGTTCTTGGTCGGCTGTATCGTCCTATTGTTGGCATTGGCCTACCCGGCCATGCACTTGAAGCTGGCGCTTCCGTCCGACTCTACTGCGGCGAAGGACAGCACGAACCGCAAGGCCATCACCATGATTGAAGAGGGCTTCGGCGCGGGACGTAATTCTCAGCTCATCATTGTTGCCAAGTCGGACGATGTGAAGCCCGATGCACCGGTGCTCAAACCACTTATCGAGTCCCTGAGGCAGACCAACCCGGAACTCTCTGACATCGAGGCCGCCCGCAAGGCTTCCTATAGTTACGCTGTCGACCAGTTCAAATCCAACATCGGTGTCGAGCACATCCAGATGATTGGCATGAATCATGACGGCACTGCGGTCAAGATGATTATGACCCCGAAGTCGGGTCCACTCGATCCCGCGACCAAGCAGCTGATGAACGCGGTGCGCGATCAGCAGAAGCAGATTGAGCAGACCACCGGCCTATTCACCGGTGTCACTGGCCTGGTTCCTATTGAAATTGACATCACCGACCGCCTCCAGGGCGCAATGCCGCTCTACTTGGGCGTTGTCGTGGGTCTGGCAGTGATCCTGCTGCTGATGATTTTCCGTTCCCTGATGGTGCCGTTGACTGCGGGTGTGGGCTTCTTGCTCTCTGTCGCAGCCGCATTCGGTGTCACAGTGGCATTTTTCCAGGATGGCCTCTGGGGTGTGATTAGCACTCCCGGTCCGTTGGTCAGCTTTGTGCCAATCTTCCTCATCGGCGTGACGTTCGGTTTGGCCATGGACTATCAGGTCTTCCTGGTTTCCCGCATGCGCGAGCATTACACCCACAACAAGGGTGAATCCTCACCAGAGTCGAAGTACAACGCGGTCGAAGAATCGGTCGTTGAGGGCTTTACGCTCGGCGCTCGTGTGGTCACTGCCGCTGCGATTATTATGATCTCCGTCTTCGCAGCGTTCGCCGGGCAGCCCCTGGCGATTATTAAGGTATTCGGTTTCGCGCTGGGTGCCGCAGTGCTTTTCGACGCCTTCGTTATCCGCATGACGTTCATCCCGGCAGCCATGTTCTTGCTTGGCCGCGCTACGTGGTACATGCCGAAGTGGCTGGACAAGGTGTTGCCTTCTGTGGATGTCGAAGGCTCCGCCCTGGAAGAGGTTTCCGAGGAGCTGGTGGAGAAGGGCCGCCGGGAGCGTATGGCTCGCGGTGAGTCCCTGTTGCCCGAAAGTGAAGGTGCCGGGCGTGGCTTTGGCGACGCTGACGAGGACGAGGACGAAACAGACAGTGCCGATGGTGAAGTCGGTGCTGGTGCAGAGGGGGCAGCCGCTGCAGCTGGTACAGGGGGTACAGCGGGCGGCACTGCTGTGGCTGTCGCGACCAAGAAGCGTAACCGCTGGATTCCGAAGCGGAAGAAGGCAAAGCTGGAGGAAGTCGAGCAGGCTGACCAGGCTGAGCAGACTGAACAGGCCGAACAACCTGAGCGCTCCGAGCAGGCCGAACCGTCCGCCCCGACGGCACCAGCTGAGCCTGAGCAGGCCGAACAGCCGGAGCCGACTGAGCAGCCGGAGCAGGCAGAGCCGACCGAACAGCTCATGCAGGCAGCGCCAGCTGAACCAACCGACGCCCAGCCGAACCCGGAAAATGCCAAGGATATCGAGGTCCGTCCGTACTACAGCCCGGCTCGTAAGCGAAAGAAGATTACGGTTGCGGAACTGATGAAGCGCGAAGGACTCGAAGAGGAAGCGCCACGTCGTAGCCGCGCCGTGTGGGACCCGGAAAACGCTATTCAGCCCGAGGAAAACGACAGCGCTGAGTAACTTGCGAATAGTACCCAGGTAACCTCAATGCATTAGCACTGGACCACAACCAAGGAGCTTCATGTCGCAGTCGAGGACGACGGGCTTTGACGTCGTAAAGCAAATCGAAGGCGCGCGCGGACGTGCTGGCACCATCCACACCCCGCATGGCGATATTGCTACGCCGGCGTTCATTCCGGTCGGCACGAAGGCGACCGTGAAGACACTCACGCCCGAGCAGGTGCGATCCACCGGCGCGCAGGCGATGCTGTCGAACGCGTACCACCTGTACCTGCAGCCCGGCGAGGAAATCGTCGACCAAGCCGGCGGATTGGCTAAGTTCTCCAACTGGAACGGTCCGACGTTCACCGACTCCGGTGGATTCCAGGTGCTCAGCCTCGGCGCGGGCTTTAAAAAGACCCTCGCGATGGACGTCACTGGCATGCAGAAAGACGACATCGTCGCCGAGGGCAAAGAGCGCAACGCGTTCGTCGATGAGGACGGCGTGACTTTCCGCTCGCACATCGATGGCTCCGAGCACCGTTTCACGCCGGAGGTGTCCATGCGTATTCAGCACGCGCTGGGCGCTGACATCATGATGGCATTTGACGAGCTCACCACGCTCATGAACACCCGCGGCTACCAGGAGGCGTCCGTCGCGCGCACGCACCGCTGGGCGCGCCGTTGCCTGGAGGCTCACAACGAGCTGACAGTTTCGCGCGGTCAGGTCGACGGGCACGTCCATTCGCTTGACGACGGCCAGTTGCCCATCCAGCAGTTATTCGGTGTCGTGCAGGGTGCGCAGTACGAAGACCTGCGCCGCAAGGCCGCCCGCGGGCTGGTCGAGCTCTCCCGCGAGTTCGAGGACGCCGGCCAGCTCGGTTTCCACGGCTATGGCATTGGTGGGGCGATTGAGAAGCAGAATCTGGGCCTGATCTGCGGTTGGGTCAATGACGAGCTTCCCGACGACCGCGCCCGCCACCTACTGGGAATCTCGGAGCCGGACGATATTTTCGCCGCTGTCGGGGCCGGTGCCGACACCTTTGACTGTGTGGCTCCGACCAGGCTTGCCCGCCGTGGTGGTGTGTACACGCTCGATGGCCGGATGACCTTGACCAATGCCCGTTTCAAGAACGACTTCCGCCCCGTGGACGCGGAGGTGCCCTCCTACACGTCGCTGAATTATTCCCGGGCCTACCTGCATCATTTGTTGAAGGCCAAGGAGTATCTGGCCGGCACGCTGTGCACGATTCACAACCTGTTTTTCATGGTCAAGCTGGTGGAGAACATTCGCGCTGCAATCCTGGAGGACCGGTTCTTCGAGTACCGCGATGAGTTCATGGGCCGCTACTACGCCAATGGCGGCCGCGCGGTGGGGAATTAGCGGCTGAGGACTGGGGTGGGGCTAGACTTCTAGCTTTTCGCACTTCACGACAGCCATGTCACCTCGTGCCAGCTGTGGAGGTGGCATGAGGTGACACCCGTGTCGTGAAGTGGAACTTGGGCCCGGGGACCTCAAAACTAGACCTAGCTCTACTGCGCGAGGCAGTCTCAACCGGCATCATGGAGGGCATGATCACGGTTGAACGACTCAGCAAGAAGTACGGCTCGAAATTAGCCGTCGATGACCTGTCCTTCACCGTTCCCGACGGTGTAGTGACAGGTTTTCTCGGCCCAAACGGCTCCGGCAAGTCCACCACCATGCGCTGCATGCTGGGCCTCGATGCCCCGACCACGGGCCAGGCCTTGTTCACCGGGACGGATTCACAGGGCAACACCTACAGCAACCAGCCCTTTTCCACGCTGAAGAATAAGCCCAGCGTCGCGGGCGCAATCCTGGATGCGACGTGGCACAACAAGGCTCGTTCGGGTCGTGCTCATCTGCGGGCCCTCGCCCGCGGCGCCGGCATCCCCGACACCCGTGTGGAGGAGTGCCTCGAGCAGGTCGGTATGACCGAGGCGGCGAAGGACAAGGTCGGTGGCTATTCGCTGGGTATGAAGCAGCGTCTGGGAGTGGCGGCGGCTCTGCTCGGCAAGCCGCAGCATCTAATCCTGGATGAGCCGGTCAACGGCTTGGACCCGGAAGGCGTCTCGTGGATGCGCCACACCATCAAGGCCCTGGCAGCACAGGGCTGCGCTGTTCTCGTGTCGTCGCACCTCCTTTCCGAGATGCAGCTCACCGCCGACCGCATTGTCGTCATCGGTCGCGGCCGCATGATCGGCGAGTACACCATGGACGAATTCCTCGCCGACGGCACGGTCGTCGAAGTTGAGGTCGATGATCCGGCTCGGCTGCTGCAGGCGTTGGGGCCGGTGGCGCGTGGGGTTGACGTCGATAAGCAATTGCGCATTCCGCTTTACGACGGCATCAGCGAGCAGCAACTCCGCCGCGACATTGCGGCCGCTGCCCTGCGTGAGGGGCTGTTGGTGACGCGGTTGAACACGAAGCGCGACAACCTGGAAGAGAAGTTCCTGGCTGCGACCCAGGAATCGCAGGAGTACCGCGCGCAGGCGATTGGGCAGTAGGGGAGTGACTGAGATGAGTTTTGGAAACGCTTTGCGGTCGGAATGGACGAAGCTGGCCAGCCTGCGTGGCACGTGGGTGTATGTGGTGTTGTTGGTGGGCTCGATAGCTGGGCCGATGGTGGCTTTCAGCATGGCGGCCGACGTTGGTGCGACAGCTGATTGGGAATTGCTGCTGTTGGGGACGGTAATCTTCAACATGATCGTAATTGCCTTTGGCGGTTCCACCTTGGCGGGTGAGTATAACGATCAGATGAATGCGCATGCGTTCTTGACGCAGGATCGAAGGAGTCTGTGGCTGTCCGCGCGGATGACGCTGACGCTTGTGTTGATTGCTGCCTGTTGGGTCATCGGTGTAGCTATTGCCTGGTTGGCAGTGACAGTTTCGCCGCGCGTGGAGTTCGAGGGCGGTGACGCTGCCACGGAAATGCTTGCCGGAGTGCTTGGCTTTGTCGTGTTTGGGCTGATCGCGATGTCGCTGGGAGTGTTGACGCGCTCGCGCGTGGCCGCTGTCGCCATTCCGCTGGTGTGGATCCTGGTGGTGGAAAGCATGCTGGAGTTCGCGGCGCTGGCATATGCGATTTTCGGGCCACTGTGGCTGGTCACGCCGGGGGCGCGCATTCAGCAGTTGTCAACGCAGCTGGGAGGTCTGATGGCAAATCCGGAGAATCCACGTACTGGCTTTGAAGCCGGCATGACGCAGCCGATGTGGTTCAACATCGTGGTGCTGGTGGCCTGGATTGTTGTGGCAGTTGGTGTTGCTCATTGGGCCAATGGCAAGCGGGATGTGAAGTAGAAAAACAAAAAGTGCCGCGACTACTCGCATCTCAGGCGAGGTCGCGGCACTTTTTTCGTCGTTAAGCGGGAACGTGAGTGTCGTAGTAGCCTTCGCGGCGCTTGACCCACGCGATGACGGCGTAGGTGATTGGCATGACTACGATTTCGACCGCGGTCTTCCAAATGAAGCCGACGATGACGTAGTTGACGAAGGTGCCCCAGGTGTCGATGCCGATTGCGGTGGCGGCGATGGAGCAGAAGATGAGCGTATCGACGAACTCACCAACCACAGTCGAGCCCATCAGGCGCGCCCAGAGCGCCTTTTCGCCAGTGCGCTTCTTAATGGCGTTGAGCGACCAGGCGTTGAGCAGCTGACCGACGACATAACCGGCCAGACCTGCGAGAACAAGCTGCGGGACGGTGCCCAGCACAGTGGCGAATGCTTCCTGATTTTCATACCACGGTGCCGCTGGGAGCTTGATGGCGGCAAAGAAGCAGAGCATTGCGCCGGCGAGGATGGCGAAACCGGTCCACACGGTGCGGCGGGTGGCTTTGTAGCCGTAGCACTCGGAAAGCACGTCGCCGATGACGTAGCTCAAGGGGAAGAGGAAGAAGGCACCGTCGGTGGCCAGGCCGAAGATTTCCACGCCCTTGGTGGCGGTGATGTTGGAGACAATCAGCACGCCGATGAAAATAGCCGTGAACATCGGGTACAGCGATTTCGGTACCGGGATGTGGCGTGGCGTGTGTGCTGCGGATTCGGACTTAGTTGCGTTCTCGGGCGCGTGCGAGGTGCTCACAGCGGCAGCCTCGGCGTTGCCCGGCCCAGACTTGGGCAGGTTTTCGTTATTTGTCACGGGAGGGAATGTTACCTGCCGCTTAGTGCTCCAAGCGAGCGCCGATGAAGTCTTCGAGGCCGACTTTGCCTTCTGCCGTGAGTTCGAGTCCGCGGGAATTGGGGATTGGGGTCAACCAACCCTTTGAAATGAGGCCACGCAGGAGCGCGGCGCCGAGCGATCCGGCCAGGTGAGAGTCGGCGTGTGTCCAGTCCTTGCAGAGGAACGCTGTCTTCCTGCTTGCGTCGAGGCTGGATAGGCCAGTGCCGAGGTAGGCGAAGCATTTCTCGGCGTTGGGGCCAAAGGTGACGTCCCCGGCGTCGGTGATGAGTGCTTCTTTGGCGAAAAGGGCCCGAGTGAGTTGTACTCCGAGGGATCCTGCTAGGTGGTCGTAGCAAGACCGGGCGAAGGTAACTGCTGGTTGGTGCTCTGGGATGGGTGCGGCAGTGTCGGCGCCGGCAGCCTGGAAAAGATTGGCAATTACCTGGCGTATTGAGGGGTTAGCGATGGAGTAGGTCGCGCTCTTCCCTTGTCGCTCGACATCGACAATTTCGGCTTCGCGGAGGCGTCGAAGATTGTTGGACAGCGTCGATTCGGCGATGTTGGTGGACTCGGCGAGGCTGCGCACGCGAGTCGGACCATTTTTGAGGAGATACTCCAGGATTGCCAGGCGCACGGGAGACGAGCATTCCGCGGCGATTGCGGCTGCCTGCTCGAAGTACGTGCGCTGTTTCATGGTGTTAGCGAATCACTTTGCGGTGTTCGAAGCAAGTTACCGTACGCGGAAGAATGGACTGAAACGGAGTTTTAGTGCTGTTTCAAACGTGAGGCTAGATTGATTTCACCAAACCTCTAGCCGTACAACACATTCTGTGAAATCATACTTTTCATGAACAGAAAGTATGGACGGAGGTGGAAATGTCGGGTGAAGTTCAAGCTAATGTTCGAGATGGAGCAGCGCTAGCGCTTGGGCTGGTCATCGTAGTAATTGGAAGTACGATGCCCTCCGGTCTATATGCCTTATACCAGCATGATTGGGGTTTGAGCGCCAACAAAACGGTAGTTGTCTTTGCATGCTATGCGGTGGGTGTAGTGGTCACGCTCACATACGGACATTTGTCAGACTCGCTGGGGCGAAAGCCGATCGCACTAGTCAGTATGGCGCTGTCATTGGCATCAACCCTGATGTTTCTGGCGGCGGGGTTAGTCGATTCACATGAAATGGTTCTATATGCCGCTCGAGTGATTTCAGGATTCTCAGTCGGTCTCGCAACGGGATCATTTACTGCCTTGTTGCAGGAGAAATTGCTCACGCATATCGGCGCGCTCACAAGTACGGTGGCGGTCTCTGGGGCATTAGCTTTAGGTCCGTTGTACTCGGCTGTGGTAGCCAGGTTCTCATCGGCACCACTACAAATGCCGTATTGGATTTACGCAGCGCTCACCGTGGTGTCGATGGTTGGTGTCGCGCGCGTGCGGGAGCGTAGCTGCGAGAGAAATTCGGTGAGCTGGCGGCCGCAGTTTGGTGTGGCTCGGGATGTGATTCGAGTTTTCATTCCGGGAGCGTTAGCGATTGGCTGTGCGTATGGAGTCAACGGTCTCTTCCAGTCCGTAGTTCCGCTGGCTGCGAAGGATATGGGCTTCGATACGCAGCTAAAGATTGCGTCGATTACGGCCTTGATGCTCGGAGTATCGGCAGTGACTCAGGTGATGCTCGGGCGGAGGGCGCAGCGGGTCTCGTATCCGGTGGGGTTGGTGATTCTCGCGCTCGGGCTGGGTGGCGTAACACTGAGCTTGTTTAGCTCAACTGCTGTTTTGCTGGTTATTGCAACCGTTATCTGTGGTGTCGGCCAAGGACTCTCTTTCAAGTACTCTCTGCTGCGGGTTTCGGAAGCGGCACGTGGAAAAGATCTTGCTGCGACTGTTTCCAGCTACTACATCGTGGGCTACGTGGGAACGGCAGTTGGCCCGCTCGCAGCGGGGCTAAGCGGTGGAAGTAGAGCGATAGTCGGAATCGTGTGTATTGCATTCGCGGTCGTAGCTGTAGTGGTTGCGGTGATGGGTAGTCGAGAAGTCAGATTGGAGAAAAATGAAGTCGTATGAAATATTCCTTGAACGAGCAACCGAAGAATTCGGCAATATAAGCTGCAAAGAAAGCTCGATTGAATTTTCGAGAGAAGTATGTCGAATAGTAGGACGCATGGGGTGGGCTGGGCTTTCTATTCCTGTAGATTTTGGCGGTGCGGGTGCATCTCATGTAGAACGTCTATTTTCAATCCAGGCTTCGTCTCACTGTGATCCAAGTATCGGCGTTTTAGTGCAGTCCGTTCAGTTAGGATTAGCAGTATTCTTAAATGCGAGCAAGGAGCAGAAACAAGAATGGTTACCACCGCTGTGTAGCGGAGAGAAAATTTCCTCAATTTGCTTAACAGAGCCCGTATCCGGGTCGAATCTTGCGAAAATGGAGACACGGATACTTAAAGGGGCGATGGAGTCTTCCTTAGTGGGGAAGAAGGATTTTATCGTTAACTCGCATATAGCAGATGTGCATGGTGTTGTTGCTAGAAATGTTAATGGATCGGTAGGCGATAAGTTTTTTGCAGTTATTGTGCCGGCTGATTCGCGGAATATTCAGGCGGGAAACACGTATTTATTGCCGGGGCTTGAAGGAGTTAATATTGGAAGTGTTGAATTCGTTGATGGTTGCAGTGTGACCAATAACAATATCCTCTCCGACAAAGATGGATTGGAGGTAGCTCATCGTTCGATAACGCTGTTCGGAAAGCTCAACTTGGCAGCAGTTGCTTTGGGAATTCAGCAGAAGGCGTTGGATATTACCAAGGCATATCTAAGATCTGAAACGGGTAAGTTAAAAAACCTATCTCAAAAAAGTGCGATCCGTGGACTGCTTGGCAATGTCAATCGCCGATTTGTTATTTCAAACGCAGCGTGCGTTTCTGCAGCGGCTAGCTTAGATCGCGGAACGCCCAATGAGCCGCTAATCCTCGCAGCGAAAACCGAATCTGTTAACAGTGCAATTGCGACTGTAGTTGACTGCATGAACGTGCTTGGAGCGCGTGGCGGGCTGGTCGAAACTGGATTAACTGATTTGCTTTTAGCTGCAACTCAGATTCAGTATCCCGCTGGTACAGCAAGTGTAAATAATAAACGCCTAGCTGATGACTGCTTAGGTGCTTATAGAGAGGTAGGGTTATGGTAAAAAGTATTCTTGAAAAAACCTATGCTTTTAGGTATACAATCCCCGAAGGTAAGACAGTTCCCGATTTGTATCCCGACGAGGACGAATTTGCCTCAATGCCTCCGATATTTGCAACGGGTTTTACGGTGGGATTGTTGGAACTTGCCTGTATTAAGCACCTTGATTCTGAAAAACTATTGAACCCAGGAGAGATGAGCTTGGGGTTCGGTGTGAATATACGTCACACGGCTCCATGCACTGAGGGGGTTGAGCTTGAGGTGCGTGCAAAATGCATCATGCAGGCCAGAAATCGCTTTAAATGGGAAGTGTCTGCAACACTGGGTGAGCTAGTGATTGCCACTGGTGTCCATGAGCGGGTCTGCGTTAACAGGGACGTATTTACAAACGAGGTAGACAGAAGCATGAGTCTATATGGCGGTAAAACCCTGCGTGATGGACTTTAATCGCTAATTCCATTGCGGGATTCCAGTGAAGTGCGTTCAGCATATTTGGCGTTATTCTCGACCTATGTTTGGCTTCGCTCTTCAACCACATCAGAGACCTCCCACCGGCCGCTACGCCCCTTCGCCGACCGGTCGGCTGCACCTGGGAAACCTGCGCACCGCAGTGCTGGCCTGGGCGCACGCCCGCGCGCAGGGTGGCCGCTTCATCGTGCGTATCGAAGATATCGACCGCCAGCGCTCCCGCCCCGAGTATGAGGCGCAGCAGCTCGCCGATCTCGAGGCCATCGGCATCGACTGGGATGGCACGCCGGTCCGCCAGTCCGAACGCTCTGAGCTGTATGAATCCGCACTTGTCGACCTCACTCAGCGCGGCCTGACTTATCCCTGCTTCTGCACGCGCCGCGAAATCCTCGCCGCCTCCTCCGCGCCCCATGGCGTGCCAGGTCAGTATCCCGGCACGTGCCGTTCGCTTGACGACGAGCACCTCTCCGCGAAGAAGGCCGAATTTGCGGCGGCTGGGAGAAGGCCGTCGTTACGCCTGAAATCACAGGTGTGTGAGGGGACTGCGACCGATGAGCTGCATGGCGAGATTACCGCCCCGATCGATGACTTTGTCCTCCAGCGTGCCGATGGCATGTGGGCCTACAACCTCGCGGTCGTCGTCGATGATGCCGAGCAGGGTGTGACCGAGGTTGTGCGTGGCGATGATCTGATGTCCTCCGCCCCGCGCCAGGCGTACTTGGCTGGTCTTTTGGGGTATGCGACGCCTTCGTTCGTGCACGTTCCACTGGTGGTGAACTCTAAGGGGCGCCGGTTGTCCAAGCGTGATGGCGACGTGACTCTCGGCGAGGTGCCCGCGGATGCAGCGCAGCGGTGGATTCTGGGTTCGCTGAGTGGCGGTGGCGGTAACGGCAGTGATGGTGGCGATGGTAGTGATGGCGGCGCAGAACTTGACTCCATCGCTGACCTCCCGGAAGCTCTGCGTGCGGGTCTGGAAATTCCTCGCGGACAGGTGATTTTCTAGGGCCCGCCGAGAACTACGGCTAGTGCATACGTTAGGGGCAAGAGTGCGAAAGCAACTAGTGCCGTCGTAATTACCAAACCGTTTGACCGGGCTTTTAGCGCTGTTAGGAAGCCGATTAGGCCGAATCCGAAGACTCCGACAGAGAGGGGTATTGTCCAGGCATCGGAGAGTGCAGTGCTGACGAAAAACAGTCCAATGTAGCAAGTCAAGGCTAAGAGGAGTGTGGCAGCGGCGAGATTGTGGAAGCGATTCATCCTGGTGTCCTACTTCTCTATTCTCGTTGTTTGCATAGTTTATCCAGCACATTAATCGGGTTGGCGCTGCCTAGAGTGTGGTTCGCGCCGGGGTCTAGCTCGAGAAAAGCCACCGCACTCTCACTTTGACTTCGTTACCCTCGGGACATGCCTACTCTTCTTGTCGTCCACCATTCCCCAACCCCGCTCCTGCAGGAAGTCTTAAGCCACGTGCTCGAGGGCGCCAACGATCCCGCGCTAGAGGGCGTGGATGTCAAGGTCGTCGAGGCTCTCGATGCCACCATCGACGACCTGACCAGTGCTGACGCCATTCTGCTCGGCACCTCCGCCAACTTCGGTTACATCTCCGGCGCGCTGAAGCACTTCTTCGACACCACCTTCCGGGAGGCGCAGGAAGCCACTAAGGGGCTGCCATTTTCCTACTGGATCCGCGGCGGTTTCGACACCACCGGCGCGGAAAATGCCATGAAAACCATCACGACCGGCTACAAGTGGGAGCTTGCGGCCGAACCCGTCGTGTTTGTCGGTTCGCTTGACGACGACATCTCCGACCGCCTGGTAAATCTCGGTGGCACCATGGCTGCACAAATCTTGGGTTGATTGAACAATTGGTATCAATGTTGTGAAATAATGGTCCCATGAATGATTCAGGGACACAGGGGTCGCAAGTGACGTCGTCAAGCAAGCCCATGATGAGTCTGCTGGGGCCTGCGTTTGTGGCGGCGATTGCCTACGTGGACCCCGGAAATGTGGCTGCGAACCTGTCTGCGGGGGCTAGCTACGGGTATCTGCTGCTGTGGGTGCTGGTGGTGTCCAACCTCATGGCGATGGTTGTGCAGTACCTGTCGGCGAAGTACGGCCTGGTGACGGGGCGGTCGCTGACCGCAGGCGTTGCCGACCGCTTTGGTTCGAACCGGCCGGGGCGACTGGCGTACTGGGTGCAGGCCGAGATTGTGGCGGCAGCGACGGATGTGGCGGAAATTATTGGTGGTGCCACGGCGCTGTATCTGCTTTTCGGAACGCCGATGCTGCTTGGCGGCGTCATTGTCGGCGTGGTCTCGCTGGGGCTGTTGCTGCTGCAGGGTGGGCGTTCGCAACGCACTTTTGAAGGCGTGATTGTGGCGTTCCTGCTGGTCATTACGGTGGGGTTCCTGGCCGGGCTGTTTGTCACGGGCTTGAGTCTCGGGGAGATGGCCAGCGGAATTCTGCCACGCTTCCAGGGTGCGCACACCGTGGTACTGGCGGCGTCCATGTTGGGTGCGACCGTGATGCCGCATGCGGTCTACCTGCACTCCGGGCTGGTGCGCGACCGCGAGTACAAGGTGGAAGATGATGCCTCGCTGCGCCAACACCTGCGTGCCACGCGTATCGATGTATTCGGTGCGCTCGTGCTGGCTGGGTCGGTGAATATTGGCATGCTGTGTCTCGCAGCCGAAGCACTTCCGGGAGTGGAGGGGACCGACTCCATCGAAGGCGCGCACGCCGCCGTGACCAGCGCGCTCGGCCCTGTAGTGGGCGTGCTTTTTGCGGTTGGGTTGTTGGCCTCCGGGCTGGCGTCGTCCTCCGTCGGCTGCTACGCCGGCGACCTGATTATGCGCGACCTACTGAAGGTGCACGTGCCGATGCTGGTGCGCCGCATAGTCACCATCATTCCGGCGCTGCTCATTATCGCCAGCGGCGTGGAGCCGACGTGGGCGCTGGTGCTCAGCCAGGTGGTGCTGTCGATTGGTATCCCGTTTGCGCTGGTTCCGCTGGTGCGCATGACCTCCTCGCATGCCGAGATGGGTATCTGGGCCAACACCCCGCTACTGCGCCGGGTCGCGTGGGTTATCTGCGGACTCATCATCGCGCTCAACGTGGCGCTGGTGGTTCTGGTGCTGATGGGGAAGGGGTAGTCAGCGGGCGAGGTGGAAGGTAGTAGCTTCCGGGAGGGGGAGGTGGGGGCTTCGTCGTAAAGCGTGCGGGAGATGGTAGACAAAGCTGTCTAGTTGGTGTTAGGGTGGGCGACACGATCACAAGATATCGACGAGAAATGGCCTTTGACAGCGTCGATAGGCAACCGCCCGATTCGCGGACCCGGTGCCCCAAAGGAAGATCAGCCCCACAGACCGCCTGCGGGGAAGAGCGAATAGGAGCGCCAAATGCACACCACAATCAGCGACGTCCACATCATCCACCTCAGCCGTCACACCGCTGACCTCCTCGTCGACGGTCGACCCGTCGCCATCCGGCTGCAAGAAGCCGACATCGACCCCCACTCCCGGAATCTCGTCCAACTCCCCGTCGACCCCGCCTTCTACGCCACCCTCCGCGGCCAACAACGCGCCGACTACCTCAGCGCCCACGTCCGCGACGGCGTACGCTACGGTCGCATCCTCTGGCATGAGCTTGACGACGGCCGCCACTTCCTCACCATCCCCACCGTCGGTGGCTACCACGTGCACCAGGTCTTTGAAGTCCGCCGCAGCCGTGAGGGAGTGTGGAGTCGGCACTGAGCTTGGTGCAGTGAGCTTCGCGTGATGGACGCGGCGTTGCGTGGATGAGCGTGGTGATGAGCGCGGCGCGGATGCGAGCGGGAAACTCTCCGCCTAGCCTTGGGATATGCAGGTACGAGACTCCGCAACACCCCCGTTTTGGCCCACCGAAGGCGAAGGCGATTTCTATACCGACGCCGCCGCAGCCGTCGACCGGCTCACCGAAATCCACCGAGCGGGAATGGCCTACCTAATCGAGCAGTACACCGCCGCCACCGAAGGAAATTCCGGGAGTGGGCCAGTGCGCGCCTACTACCCCGAACTACGCTTCACCGTCCCGGTCGGTAGCGCCGTCGAGGATGTCGACCCCTCCCTGTCGCACGGCTTCGTCGACCGCCCGGGAGTGTATGCCACTACCATCACCCGCCCGGTGATGTTCCGCACCTACCTCATAGAGCAAATCACCGACCTGCTCACCAACCACGGCGGCGAAGTTGAGGTGCGCGTCTCCGACCAGCCCATCCCACTCCGGATGTGCCGCGGCTTCGATGCGGCCGCCGAGGAAGCGGCGAGGAGGGAAGGGGCGTCGGCAAGCATGTTGGCGGCAGTGGAGAAAACGTTTACCCCCATCGACTCCGCCTGCATCGACGACACCATCGCCGACGGTGAAGCCGATTACCTGGGCCTTCTCGTCAAACCCTTGAGCCTCTTTACCGCCCAGCGCATCGACCTCGCCCTCCAGCGCCTTGAGCACTACACCGGGTCGCACGCCGCAAACATCCAGCGCTTCGTACTGTTCACCAACTACCAGCTGCACACCGACGTGTTCCTCGAATATGCCGCCACCCTCACTCCCGGAAATCCGCACGGGTACACGGCGCTGGTGTGCCCGGGTGGGAAGCGCTACGACATCGGCGCCATCCCCACTCCCGGAATTTGCCGTGAGCACGCGCACGCCTCGCAGATGCCGGCGTACCACCTGCTTCGCGACGACAAATGCGGCATCACCATCATCGACATCGGTGTCGGCCCCTCCAATGCCAAAACCATCACCGACTGCCTCGCCGTCACGCGCCCGCACTGCTGGATGATGGTCGGACACTGCGCCGGCCTCGACGGCCGCATGCGCATCGGCGACATGATTCTCGCCAACGGTTACGACCGCGCTGACGGAGTCCTCGATAACTACGTGCCCCTGGAAAAGCCCATCCCGCCGATTGCGGAAATTCAGCTCGCCGTCACCAACGCGCTCGCCCGCGTCTCCGGGCTTTCCGGCGACGAACTGAAAAAGCGCCTGCGCACCGGCACCGTGCTGTCGACCTCCGATCGCAACTGGGAGTGGCGCTCCCAGACCGACCTCTACCGGGAGCTGCAGAAATCCACCGCCATCGGCGTCGAAATGGAATCCGCCACCATCGCCGCCAACGGCTACCGCTTCCGCGTGCCCTACGGCGCGCTGCTCAGCGTCTCCGACATGCCACTGCACGACAAACCCAAACTCCCGAAATCTGCCCGCGAGTTCTACCAATCCTCCAAGGAGGAGCACCTCATGGCCGCCGTGCGCGCGTGCGAGGACATGGCCACCGCTCCCGACACCCTCCACTCCCGGAAGTTGCGTCGGCCGGTGGGAGAGGTTGCGTTCCGGTAGGGCACTTTCGGGAGTGCGTCGTCAAGCCCGTTTGTGCAGATTGTGCATGCTTTACGACGGCTGTGGACAACGCCAAAAAGCGATTGAAGCCGTCCCCTCCCGGACGCTAGCCTTAGCCCCATGACGACATTGGGACTGCTCAGCGCGCTGGCGACACGGGGGATTGACGTGCTCGCCGACCTGCGCGCCGCACTCCCGGAAAAATCCACCGGGCACCGGGAGTTGGCGGCCAGCATCGGCTTCGACCCCTTCCGGCTCAAGCGCCTGCTGCGTTGCGCCGAGCGGCTGTTCGGCACCGTCGAGAAGGATGTTGATGTCGAATCCCGCGACAAAGCCGTCGCGATTGCCCGGGAGCTAAAGCTGTCGCTGGACACGGTCATGCAGATCGACAAGCGCTCCGGGCAGCTCAACAATGTCGAAATCCGGGAGTACTACCGCCTGGACTTCACCCGCGCCGCCGCGGCCTACGACTTCGAGGGCCTCGACACCTACATGCGGACCAAGGTCAAGGAGCTCAACCGCACCGACGAGCCGCCGCAGCACCTGCGCGCCCACGTCTCCCGGAATCCGGACATTCGCGGGATGAAGCACCTGCAGGTCACCGGTCCGGCGAACATGATTGACGACCTGGTCGCGCCGCTGACCGTGCGTGCAGCCGAAATCGCCAAAGCGCACGAGGACTACACCCGGGATCGGTGCGTCGGTCAAGCGCTGGCAGAGCGCCTGGCGCACGGGTCGGAAGGGCCGCTTGACGACGTCGATAAGCTCCGTTACCAGCCCGCGCTCATCGTAACCGCGCAAGACATCGTGGAGTACAGCCCGCGGTTTGCGGCGACCTCCAACGGCTCCGTCCTCACTCCCGGACAATTCGTCGAGGCGCTGCTCGCAGACACCGGCTGGGTGCTGGTCTACGACGAGCACAACACCCCGACCGACCTACTCCCGATGCACAACCCGCGCCTGGCGACGGAGGAGCAGCGCATTGCGATGATCCTCGACAACCCCATCTGTGCCTGGCCCGGGTGCCCGCGCCCCGCCCACGCCGGGCAGGCCCATCACCTGGTCGCCAGGAAAAACGGGGGCGCCACGACCATGGAAAACATGGTTATGACCTGCAAAGAGCACAACGCCGCCAACGATGACGACAGGCAAGGCCTCAACGGGCACCTCGAGCGTGACGACGGCTCCGGCGCGGTCTACCGTCACCCGCCGTCTCCGCACGCGCCGCCCGAATTCAACCTTGCCTTCCCAACAGCTCTCGCGGGGCGGGCCTACTCGGGCTACCGTCAGCGCGAATAGCTTTACATATATACCCGTAGGGGGTATATGTTGGGGTATGGCTAATCAAACTTTTACTGTTACTGGCATGACATGCGGGCACTGCGAGGCGTCGGTGCGGGAGGAAGTCTCTGAACTCCCGGGAATCACCGATGTCCAGGTTGACCGCTCCCGGAATTTCCTCTCCGTGACTTCGGAGGCAGACATCGACACCGCTGCCGTAATCGCAGCAGTGGATGAAGCTGGCTACAAGGCGGTCGCAAACTAACCCCCCAAAAAAAGAGGAAAGTAGATGTCCGAGCAGCAACTTCTCACTCTTGATATCCCCGTCGGCGGGATGACGTGTGCGTCGTGCGCAAACCGTATTCAACGCAAGCTGAACAAACTTGATGGAGTTAACGCGAGCGTGAACTATGCGACCGAGAAGGCGCATGTGGAGGCGCCGGCGGACATCAACCCGCAGCAACTCATCGACACGATCGTGGCGGCAGGTTACACCGCTGAGCTTCCGCAGGAGGAGTCCGAACAGGAACCGGAAGCTGCTCCCGAAGAAAAAGACCGGGAGCTGCAGGACCTGCGCAATCGCGTCGTCGGCGCTGTCATCCTCACGGTTCCCGTCATCGCGATGTCGATGATTCCTGCCCTCCAATTCACTAATTGGCAGTGGCTGTGCCTCACGCTCTCGGCGCCGGTCTTTGTGTGGGCCGGCTGGCCGTTCCATCGCGCGACGCTGAAGAACCTGCGTCATGGTGAAGTCACCATGGACACGCTGATCACCATGGGTACGACCGCCTCGTTCCTCTGGAGCGTCTGGGCGTTGTTCTTCGGGCGCGCCGGGCTGCCGGGGCTTAAGCACGAGTTCCACTTAACGGTCACTCCCGGCGATGCTGATATGAACATCTACCTCGAGGCGATGGCCGGCATCATCATGTTTGTGCTGCTCGGTCGTTATTTCGAGAAGCGTTCTAAGCGCAATGCTGGTCAGGCGCTCCGGGAGTTGATGAAGCTCGGCGCCAAGGAGGTCTCCGTTCTCGAAAGTTCGGGAGTGGAGAAGCGGCTGCCCGTGGAACAGCTCCGCCCGGGAGTGGTGTTCGTCGTTAGGCCTGGTGAGAAGATCGCGACGGATGGCGTTGTCGTGGAGGGTGCGTCGGCGGTGGATGCGTCGATGCTGACCGGAGAGCCGATGCCTGTCGAGGTTGGCCCTGGCGATGAGGTGACAGGGGCGACGATTAATACGTCTGGGCGGTTGCTCGTGCGGGCGACGCGCGTGGGCTCGGAGACGCAGTTGGCGCAGATGGCAGCGATGGTCGAGGCGGCGCAGACGGGCAAGGCACCGGTGCAGCGGCTAGCGGACCGGGTTTCGGGAGTGTTCGTGCCCGCCGTCATCGCGATCGCCGTGGTCACGCTCGGTGCGTGGTTGCTCACGGGGCACGGCGCGAGTGAGGCGGTCACGGCTGCGGTCGCCGTACTCATTATCGCGTGCCCGTGTGCGCTTGGCTTAGCGACGCCCACAGCGCTCCTGGTCGGCACGAGTGAAGGTGCCAAGGCGGGTGTGTTGCTGCGCGGCCCGGAGGTGCTGGAGTCGGCGCGGAAGGTCGACACGGTTGTGCTGGATAAGACCGGCACGGTGACTACGGGTGTGATGGAGTTGACGGAGGTTCCTCCCACTCCCGAAAATCTGGTGCCGCTTGCCGCTTCGGTGGAAGCGGCGTCGCACCACCCGATTGCGCAGGCAATTGTGCGTGCGGCGGATCCGGATTCCCTACTCCCGGTTTCTGATTTCCGGGATATTCCGGGAGTGGGGGTTGAGGGCACCGTAGACGGCCACCGCATCGAGGTCGGCCGCTCCGGGGAAAATTCCGGGAGTGGGGGGACGGTGGTTGCGGTGCGCCGCGACGGCGAGCTCCTGGGCACGTTGGAGGTGTCGGATTCGGTGAAGCCGACGTCGGCGGCTGCGGTCGCGAAATTCCGGGAGTGGGGGGTGCGGCCGATTCTGCTGACCGGCGACGCCGCCGGCCCTGCGTTTCGCGTTGCGGATAAGGTCGGTATTGCTCGCGAGGACGTGATTTCGGGAGTGATGCCGGAGGATAAGGTCGCGACGATTGAGAAGTTGCAGGCCAGCGGCGCGTCCGTGGCGATGGTCGGCGATGGCATTAATGATGCTGCGGCTCTTGCGCAGGCGGATTTGGGCATGGCGATGGGCACGGGCACCGATGTGGCGATGGAGGCCGCGGATATCACGCTGGTGCGTGGTGATTTGTTGGCGGCTGCGGATGCGCTGCGGTTGTCTCGCCGGACGCTCCGCACGATTCGGTCAAATCTTTTTTGGGCGTTTTTCTACAACGTTTTGGCAATTCCTGTCGCCGCACTGGGGTTGTTGAATCCGATGTTGGCTGGCGCTGCAATGGCGTTTTCGTCGGTTTTTGTGGTCGGCAACAGTCTGCGTCTGCGCGGTTTTTCTCCGAGTCAACTAGATAATCAAAAGGAGTAATTCATGAGTGAGTCTTGTTGTTCGTCTCAATCGCATTCGCTTGACGACGGTTCTTGCTGCCATGACACCACTGATCCCGGTTATCTTTCGGAGAAGCGGCGTTATGAGTCCCGTATTCGTCGCATTGAGGGGCAGGTTCGTGGCATTGGTCGGATGATTGAGAACGAAGAGTACTGTATCGATGTTTTGACCCAGATTTCGGCGGTGAATTCGGCGTTGAAGTCGTTGGCGTTGACTCTTCTGGATGCTCATCTTCATCACTGTGTGGTGCATGCGGCTGAGGGTGGCCAGGAGGAGTTGGATGCCAAACTGGAGGAGGCCTCGGCGGCAATCGCTCGGCTGGCTAAGTAACTCCCGGAAAAATTCCGGGAGTGGGGTGGCCGTCGTGAAGCGAAACGGCGGTCAGCGGTCGGTGGTCGGGTGCCGTCTTTTGCTTTCGGTTGTTGGTTGCACTGGTGGTGTCGATAGTGCCACTTGAATTCTACGTTTCCCCTGTTCGTCGGCGTGTTTTGGGAAAATCGGATTTGTTGGGTAGTCTTTAACGACGTTGGAGGATTCGACTAGCGGCCTATGTCACACGCCTGGAACGCGTGCGGGAGTCACATCCCTCGTGGGTTCAAATCCCACATCCTCCGCAGATTGAAAACCCCCGGTTATCGCCGGGGGTTTTCTTATGTTTTCAGCCATATACGCCACTCCCGGAGTACAGTTAGTTTTGTACGTCGAAGCACGGAGTGGTCATTATGTTTAATAAGCGCCCGAGAATCCGAAGAGCCGGTCGAGACCGTACAGGTGCTCCTTTCGGCTCTTTAGGTTCTAGCCGGAAATTACGAGCTGCCATCGCGGCGGTGTCGGCTGTATCGCTCGCCACGCTGGTGGCGGGTTGTGGTTCGGAGGCTCAGCAGGATTCGGCGCCGGTACTGCGGATTATGGGTCCGGCGGATGGTTCGGATCAGTATGCGCAGGCGGCGCAGAAGTGCTCGGATGCGTCGGGCGGGAAGTATCGCCTGGAGTATGACATTTCGGCGAAGCAGACTGATGATCAGCGTCTTCAGTTGGCTCGTCGCATTGTGGGCGGGGATTCCTCGTTCGACATTATGGGCCTTGATGTGACGTGGACTCCGGAGTTCGCGGAGGCGGGCTGGGCGCTCCCACTCCCGGAAGATATGGCCGAGCGCGTTACGGAGGGTACCCTGTCGGGTCCGTTGGACACTGCGACGTGGCAGGATCAGCTCTACGGGGCGCCGTTGAATACGAATACGCAGCTCCTGTGGTACCGAAAGTCGCTGGTAGATGGCCCGCCGAAGACGTGGGATGACTTAATCGCGACGGGGGAGAGGCTCGCCGATGAGGGCAAGGCGTCGATGATTGGCGTCCAGGCTGCCCAGTTTGAGGGCTCGGTGGTGTGGCTCAATTCGATGACCGCGTCGGCGGGCGGTCAGCTGGTCGCGCCGGATGGGCAGTCGGTCACGATCGCGGATAACGATGCCGCGGAGCGCGCCCTGGACACCATGCACCGCGTGGCCACGGCGAAGGGGCATGACCCGTCGATTTCGCAGTCGGATGAGAACCAGGCTCGTCTGGCATTTGACCGCGGCGATGCATTTGCGCAGGTGAATTACCCATTTGTTTATGCCGGTGCGAAGGAGAAGGCGGAGTCGGGAAATCAGGTGGCCAAGGAGGTCTTCGAAGACATGGCCTGGACCACCTACCCGGCGATGGATGAGGGCACACCGGCGCAGGTCACGATTGGTGGCCTTAACCTTGCGGTGCCGTCGACGTCGAAGCACCCGGAGCTCGCTTTCGAGGCCATCGACTGCCTGCGCAATGAACAAAACCAGCTCAACAACGCGTTGAAGGGTGGTCTGCCGCCGACGTTGACGAGGCTTTACACGCAGGCCACGGATGAATTCAAGGAGGAATACCCGTTTTACCGCGAGATCTACGAGCAGTTGAACACGTTGGAGGAATCCGATTCGGCTGAGCTGTCGCAGGAGGAGCGGGCGCTGTTACCGTCGCCACGCACGGCCGGTGTGGTGACGCGCCCGAAGTCCCCTGCTTACCAGTCGTTGTCGATTTTGATGGCGTCGCGCATTAGTCCACCGGAGGATGTTGATGCGAAGTCGCTGGTCGGCACGCTTGATGAGGAACTTCAGGCGGCCGTAAACTCGGAAGGCCTGGTGCCGTAAATGTCTGATAAATCTACGAAAACTAAGTCCACGCTTTCCGACGGGCGCCGCGCCGAGCGTCGCCTCGGTCTGCTGTTGGTGGCTCCTGCGCTGATTTTGATGCTGGCGGTGACGGCGTACCCCATTGGGTACGCGATTTGGCTGTCGCTGCAGCGCTATGACCTGCGTTTCCCCGATGACCGCGAGTTTATCGGCCTGCAGAACTACGCATCCGTGTTGACCAGTAGTTATTGGTGGGAAGCGCTGGGTGTGACGGCCTTTATCACGCTGGTTTCGGTAGCGGTTGAACTGGTGCTTGGCATGGCTATCGCGATGGTGATGTACCGCGCGATTTTCGGCCGCGGCCTGATCCGCACGGTGGTGTTGATTCCGTACGGCATCGTCACGGTGGCGGCGGCGTACTCGTGGAATTACGCGTGGACGCCGGGGACGGGCTATCTCGCTAATTTGCTTCCCGACGGCACCGCGCCGCTGACGGAGCAATGGCCGTCGATATTTATCATTATCGGTGCTGAAATTTGGAAGACGACTCCATTCATGGCGCTGCTGCTTCTTGCGGGTCTGGCGCTGGTGCCTGACGACGCGCTGAAAGCGGCCGAGTTGGATGGCGCGGGCTTCTGGCAGCGCTTTTTCAAGATCACTCTGCCGCTGATGAAGCCATCGATTGTGGTGGCTCTGCTGTTCCGCACTCTGGATGCTTTCCGAGTGTTCGACAACATCTACATTCTGACCAAGGGCAATAATGGCACTGGTTCGGTGTCGATTCTGGGTTACAACAACCTGTTTAAGGCGTTCAACCTGGGTATTGGTTCAGCAATTTCGGTGTTGATCTTCGTGTGCGTGGCGCTGATTGCAATTGTGTTCGTCAAGGGCTTCGGGGCCTCGTCGCCAGGCGCGGCCGCGGGCAAGAATAATTAGGAGGCGATTGCAGTGCACAACACGGATAAGACACCGAAGCAACGCGTCGCATGGACAATCGGCATCGCTTTGGTGGTCATTTACGCGCTGGTGCCGGTGCTGTGGATTGCCAGCTTGTCGTTCAAGCCGACAACCGATCTGCACGATGGCCACTTCATCCCGCGCAATTGGACGTTGGATAACTACCGCGGCATCTTCCAGACCAGTGAATTTACCCGCGCGCTGATCAACTCGATTGGTATTGGGCTGATTACAACGCTTTTGGCGGTAATTGTCGGCACGATGGCGGCCTACGCAATCGCTCGCCTGGAGTTTCCGGGCAAGTCGGTGATTTTGGGAGTCTCGCTGCTGATTGCCATGTTCCCGCAGGTCTCTCTGGTCAGCCCGTTGTTCGACATCGAGCGCAAGCTCGGTCTGTTCGACACCTGGCCGGGCCTGATTCTGCCGTACATCACTTTCGCACTTCCGATGGCGATCTTTATTCTGTCCTCCTTCTTCCGGGAGATTCCCTGGGAGCTGGAGAAGGCGGCGCAAATGGACGGCGCGACCCCTTTCCAGGCATTCCGCCTGGTGGTGGCGCCGCTGGCGATTCCGGGAATTGTCACCGCTGCAATTCTGGTGTTCATCTTCGCGTGGAATGACTTCCTGTTGGCGGTGTCGTTGACCTCGACGGAGGCGGCACGTACGGCACCGGCGGCGATGGCGAACTTCACCGGCTCGTCGCAGTTCGAGGAGCCGACCGGTTCCATCGCGGCGGCCGCGATTGTCATCACCATTCCGATTGTCATCTTTGTGGTTATTTTCCAACGTCGAATTGTCGCTGGTCTTACCTCCGGCGCAGTGAAGGGCTAAAGAAGGTTAGGGCTAAAAATGGCTGAAATTGAACTAAAGCACGTGTACAAGCGCTTTCCTGATGGTCACATCGGTGTGGAAGACGCGAATCTCAAAATCGACGACGGCGAGTTCATCATCCTCGTCGGCCCCTCCGGTTGCGGTAAGTCGACGATGCTGAACATGATTGCAGGGCTGGAGGACATCTCCGAAGGTGACCTGCTCATCGACGGCGAGCGCATGAACGATGTCGCTCCGAAGGACCGTGATATCGCCATGGTGTTTCAGTCCTACGCGCTGTACCCGCACATGAACGTCCGCGAGAACATCGCTTTCCCGCTCAAGCTGGCAAAACTGCCGAAGAAGGAGATCGAGAAGAAGGTCAACGAGGCCGCCGAAATTCTCGATCTGACGGAGTTCCTCGACCGCAAGCCCGCGCATCTCTCGGGTGGTCAGCGTCAGCGCGTGGCGATGGGCCGCGCCATCGTCCGCCGACCGAAGGTCTTCCTCATGGACGAGCCGCTCTCAAACCTGGACGCCAAGCTCCGCGTCCAGATGCGCACCGAAATTGCCCAGCTGCAGGAACGCCTCAGCACCACCACTGTCTACGTCACCCACGATCAAACTGAGGCCATGACGTTGGGCGACCGCGTCGTCGTGCTGAAAAAGGGCGTTATCCAGCAAATTGGCGCTCCGCAAGAGCTCTACCACCGACCGGTCAACGTCTTCGTCGCCGGCTTCATCGGCTCGCCCGCCATGAACTTCCTGCCTGCCACTGTGCTTGACGACGGCCACAGCGTCGACACCGCCCTGGGCCACCTGCCACTCCCGGAAAAATTTGCCCCGGGCCGGAAGGCTATCGTCGGCTTGCGACCAGAGGCTTTCGAAGACGCCGCCCTGACCGACGACAATTGCGATGCACCAACGGTCGAGGTCGAGGTGTCCGTCCTGGAGGCGATGGGCTCCGAGCAGTTCATCCACTTCCCACTCCCGGAAATTGATTTGAAGGGTCATGCCGCAGCTGAGGAGGCTGGCCTGGCGGATAACCCGCATGCCATGTTGGTGGCTCGAGTCGATGCGGAGTCGAATGTGCGTCGAGGTCAGAAGATTACGTTGGCCATCAACACGGACAAGTTGAATGTCTTTGATTCTGAGTCAGGTGAGAACTTGGCGTTGAAGGCTAAGAACCAAGACTAAAACTGTTGGCCTGGCAGTGGTGTGACTTTTTGTACGTAGCTGTAGTAGGCTGTCTTCACGGATCCCATGTGGCGTCCATCTCGTGAACTCCCCCAGGGCAGGAATGCAGCAAGGGTCAGCGAGCTCTGACGGGTGCGTGGGGTCCCCTTTTTTATCCCCGGCGTTCTTCTGGCACTTGTGGCAAGGTTTCGGGCACTTGTCAACGGTTTCCTGTGACCTATCGATGTTTTTCGGCACTTATCCCCGCGATATTGGCCAGGCCATTTCACCTATCGATGAGCTATTCACTTATGGCCACGCTGCAGCGCATCGATAGGTGAATACCTTGGCCACAAGTGGTCGCGTTTCGCGTTCGCTGGTCTGGAAGAATACTGTGTATGAGCGATGCCAACGACATGCGAGTGCCACCGCAGGCAACACGAGAACCGCTAGAAACTCCAGAACCGCAACAGCCACAGGCCCGAGAAGTCCCAGCCCCGATGGGCGTGTGGGACTCCTTCCGGTTCGCAGTTTCTTCACCGAAGCGCCTGCGCACCGAGCTGCTGGCCGGCGCAGCGGTGTCGTTCGCGCTGATCCCCGAGGTCATTTCGTTTTCCATCTTGGCGGGCGTGGACCCGGCGGTGGGGCTGTTTAGCTCGGTGATTATGGCCATCGTGATTGCCTTCACGGGTGGTCGCCCGGCCATGATTACCGCTGCCGCTGGTTCGGTTGCGCTCGTCGTCGCGCCGTTGTCGCGGACGTACGGGATGGATTACCTGATTCCGACGGTGTTGCTCGCGGGCGTGTTGCAGATTGCTTTTGCGGCGTTGGGGATCGCTAAGCTGCAGCGTTTCATTCCGCGTGCGGTCATGATTGGCTTTGTCAACGCGCTGGGCATCCTCATTTTCACCGCGCAGCTGGAGCATCTCATCGATGTGCCGTGGCTGGTGTATCCGCTGGTCGCTCTGGGTATTGCGATTATGGTGTTCCTGCCCCGCGTGTTCACCGCGATTCCGGCTCCGCTGGTAACTGTGCTCGTCGTCACGCTTGTTGCGGTGTTGGCGGATTGGCGCGTGCCGAACGTGAGCGATATGGGTGAGCTCCCGGAATCTCTCCCGCAGCTGCTGATTCCGAATGTGCCCCTGACCTGGGAGACTCTGCAGCTGATTGCGCCGTATGCGGTGGGCGTGGCGATTGTCGGCATCATGGAATCGCTGATGACGGCGAAGCTCGTGGACGACATCACCGACACGCATTCGGACAAGACCCGTGAGACGTGGGGACTCGGTGTCGCGAATATCGCGGGCGGTTTCTTCGGCGGTATCGCTGGCTGCGCGATGATTGGTCAGACGATGGTGGGTGTGAAGGAATCGTCGGGACGCACTCGCTTGACGACGCTCTTTTCCGGCGTCTTCCTGCTCATTCTGGTCCTTCTGCTCAGTTCCGCAGTCGGTGCGATTCCGATGGCGGCGCTGGTTGCGGTGATGGTCGTGGTGTCGGTGGACACGGTCGATTGGCGCTCGATTTCCCCGCGGACATTGCGCCTGATGCCGCGTTCGGAGACGGTGGTGATGCTGGTGACGGTCATCGCCACGCTGGCGACGGATAACCTCGCCATCGGCGTAGTTTCGGGTGTGGTCGTGGCGTCGCTGATGTTCGCGCGCCGTGTCGCTCACCTGGTCAGGATCGAAGTGCTTGACGACGACCCCAGCGCCCACTCCCGGACGTACAAGGTGCGGGGTCAGCTGTTCTTCGCCTCCAGTAACGACCTGGTGTACCAGTTCGACTACACCGACCCTGCGCAGCGCATTGTGATCGACATGTCGGAGGCCGAAATTTGGGATGCTTCCACGGTGGCGGCATTGGATTCGGTGCGGGTCAAGTTTGCTGACCGGGGCAAAGAGGTGGAATTTATCGGCTTGGAGGGGCCGAGTAAGCAGCGTCTGGATGCTCTGTCGGGGAAGTTGTAGAAATCCCAATCCGGAGTATGCCTTACACTTAGTTGCAAAGCCAGATGCGGCGCGGGGAAAAGGTTTTCCGTGCCAGGTTTGTCAGGTTTTAACTTATGTCCGATACCTGGGAGGGTGCGTACACCATGGCCGTGGATTCCTTTGATGTTCAGCAGTTGGCGGCACACAAGGATGAGTTTGCGAAGGCATATGAGGAACTGAAGTCCCGTAACCTCGCACTGAATTTGACTCGTGGCAAGCCGTCGTCGGAGCAGCTTGATTTCGCGAATGCCCTGCTGGGTCTCCCGGCGCCGGATTACATTTCGGTTTCTGGGGAGGACGTCCGCAATTACGGCAACGCCAAGGGTATTACTGATATCCGCGCTATCTGGGCGGAACTGATGGATCTGCCGGTGGAAAACGTCCTGGCACAGGATGCTTCCAGCCTGAACATCGAGTTTGACCTGATTTCGTGGGCCATGCAGTTCGGCAACGTCGACTCGGAACGCCCGTGGAACGAGGAGCCGGTGCTTAAGTGGCTGTGCCCGGTTCCGGGGTATGACCGTCACTTTTCCATTACGCAGCACTTCGGCATTGAGATGATCCAGGTGCCGCTGAACGAAGACGGTCCGGATATGGATGTCGTGGAGAAGCTGGTTGCCTCTGACCCGCAGATTAAGGGCATGTGGAATGTCCCGATGTTCTCGAACCCGACGGGCGTGACCTACAGCGCTGAGGTCTGCCGCCGTCTGGTCCAGATGGAAACCGCTGCTCCGGATTTCCGTCTGATGTGGGATAACGCCTACATGGTTCACACGCTGACGGATGAGTTCCCGGAGATTCACAACGTCATTAAGTGGGCGGAAGAGGCGGGCAATCCGAACCGCGTGTGGGCATTCGGCTCGACCTCGAAGATTACCTTCGCTGGTGCCGGCGTTGCTTTCTACGCTTCTTCGGATGCCAACTTGGAGGATTACCTCAAGCACGCTGGTATCCGCGGCATTGGCCCGAACAAGGTCAACCAGCTGGCTCACGCCAAGTTCTTCGGTGACGCGGAGGGTGTGCGCGAGCAGATGCGCCGTCATGCAGGGTCGCTGGCTCCGAAGTTTGAGAAGGTTCTGCAGATTCTGGATGAGCGCCTGACGGAGTACGGCGTGGCAGAGTGGTCGAAGCCGACCGGCGGTTACTTCATCAACCTCGACGTGGTTGATGGCACCGCTCGTCGCGTGGTGGAGCTGGCAAAGGAGGCCGGCATTGCGCTGACCGGTTCGGGTTCTTCCTTCCCGCTGAAGCAGGATCCGAATGACCGCAACATCCGCCTGGCACCGTCGCTGCCTCCGATGGAAGAGCTCGAGGTTGCTATGGACGGCGTCGCTACCTGTGTGCTGCTCGCCGCCGCCGAGAAGGCGACTGCGTAGGCCAGGTAGGTCGGGATAGGACTATATGAACTTCGAAGAGACGAAGTTTTGGATCTCCGGGCTTTTCCCCGGAGAACCTGAGGTCGGCGAGTATGTGACGGAGCTGCCGGCCAGTGGTCGGCACGGGCAGGAACACGATTCGGCTCCACTTCGGGTCGCTGAGTTCCCGCTTTACGACGAGCCGGACGGCCAAGCGAACGAGCGTCGTCCGGAAACGGCAGCCGCCACGGTGGAGTTGGGTCGCAACTACTGTGGCCTAACGGGTGCCGCGCAGACCGATATCCGTGTGGAGCTTTTCGCCGTCGCCTACGCGGGCTTTCCCGTGGCCACCATGGTCGCGGCCGCGGGAGCGCTGGTGGAGGAAGAGCCGGAGTTTCTCTCGCCAATTCCGGGCCGTGTCATCCCGAATGCGGTGCGGCTGGTGTCCGATCGGGTTGCCGAGGTAGGGGAGTCGTCGTCAAGCACTGCCTTTACCGTGGCGCACGTGCTGTGCACGGTGCCGTATGTGTGGAGCGACGGGGTGCCAAATGTGTCTGAGATGCCGGGCAAGATCAGCCTGCATGAGGGCGATGTGGAGTCGCCGCAGGGACGCATGACCACGATGACGCAACTGGTGCCAATTACGGATGCGGAGCTGGTGTTTTATGAGCAGCAGGGGCCGCAGGCGCTGATGCAGAAGTTGGCCGAAGTAGATGCTGACCTGCGGGATTGGTGCCGTGATTCGGTTGTTTCCCAGGAGGGTTCGAACTAGCCGGTCCGGGGTGGAAGGTAGGCTGAGCACGTGGCTCTGTATAGGAAGTATCGTCCGGCATCGTTCGCCGAAGTGGTGGGGCAGCGGCACGTAACTGACCCGCTGTCGGCGGCGTTGGAATCTCGGGATGCGCAGGGGCGTCCCAACCGCATTAACCATGCGTATTTGTTTTCCGGGCCGCGTGGCTGTGGCAAGACCTCGTCGGCGCGCATTATGGCGCGCAGTTTGAACTGTGCGGAGGGGCCGACGGCCACACCGTGTGGCCAGTGTGCGTCGTGTCGTGCGTTGGCGCCGGGTGGTCCGGGCAATTTGGACGTTATTGAGCTGGACGCGGCTTCCCACAACGGTGTGGAAGATATGCGTGAGCTGCGGGAAAAGGCTATCTTCCAGCCGGCGGAGTCGCGCTACCGCATCTTCATTATTGACGAGGCACATATGATTACCGCCTCGGGTTTCAATGCGCTGTTGAAGATTGTGGAGGAGCCACCGGAGCACCTCATCTTCATTTTTGCGACCACGGAGCCTGAGCGTGTGCTGCCGACGATTCGCTCCCGTACGCATCACTACCCGTTCCGGTTGCTGACTCCGCCGGATATGCGCGGGTTGCTTGAACGTGTGGTGACGGCCGAGGGCGTGCAGGTGGACCCGGACGTGTATCCGCTGGTCATCCAGGCCGGTGGTGGTTCGCCGCGTGATTCGCTGTCGATTATGGATCAGTTGATCGCTGGCTCCGGCACCGATGGCGTGGATTATGAAACTTCTGCGGCCATTCTCGGTGTCACTGACAGCGTGATTATCACGGATGCGATCGAGGCGCTGGCAGCTGGTGATCGCGCGGCCATGTTTAGTGTGGTCGGGCGTGTGATTATGTCGGGTCAGGATCCGGCGCGGTTTGCCTCGGATCTCCTTGGACGGGTGCGTGATTTGCTGGTGCTCTCGGCGGTGCCGAATGCGCTGGAGCAGGGTCTTGTGGAGATTCCGGAGAGCCAAATCGACGGTGTCCTGGAGCAGGCCGGGACAATTCCCCCGGCGACGCTGACGCGCTTCACGCAGGTGCTCTCTGATGGTCTGCGGCACTTCCGCGGCGTGACGTCGCCGCGTTTGCTGCTCGAGGTTCTCTGTGCGCGCATGCTCCTGCCCGCTACCGAAGATTCGGTGGAGTCGCTGCTGCAGCGCGTAGAAGCATTGGAGCACGGCAGGCCCGCGCTTGCCGACGGTTCGGGGGCTGCAACGCCCGCAGCGGCACCGGTGTCTTCCGATGCGGGTGCGGCTGAAGCGTCGCCGATGCAGTCTGGCCAGTCGGCTCGGGAGGCATGGCGTCAGCGGAATGCCCAGCGGAAGAAGGGTGCGCAGTCGGTTTCGGTCACTCAGCGCGGACGTACTGAGCAAGCAGCGCATGTGCCGTCCCAGGCACAGCCAGAACCCCAGCCGGAACCGCAGCCTAAGGTTCAGTCGGAACCCGTTGAGCAGCAATCGGCGCCAGCGGCAGCGGTGTCGCAGGAGTCGGTAACTGAGCCGAAGCCTGCACCAGAAGCACCTACTGCGCCCGCTGAGCAGCCTGAGCAGCCTACGCAGGCTACGCCGGCCGAATCAGTTGAGCAGTCACAGCAGACCGAACAACTGCAGCAGCCGGAATCGGCTGAGCAGCCGTTGTCCGAGGAAGAGGCTCAGGCAGAGAAGATTCGTGAGTTCCGTCGGAAGATGGCGGAGCATGCCCGGATTAGCGAGCAGCAGACTCGGGCGCAGCTTGCACAGGAGCGTGAGCAGCAGACTCGTGAGCGTGAGGGTGAAGGCGGCTCGATGTCGATTGTCGAGGAGGAGCCAGTTGTCTCTTCCTCGCCAACGCACTCTGAACAGCCAACCCAGCCGACTCAGGCCGCACAGTCTGAACAGCCAACCCAGCCCGAGCAATCAGCCGAGTCGGCACGGCCAACTCAGGCCGCCCAGCCCGAGCAGCCTGAACAGCCAGTTCACAAGCCGGAACCAGAATCGCAGCCGGAGCCCGAACCTGCACCCGCTCGTATCGAGCAAATCCGCGAGCGCTGGCAGGACATCCTTGCAGCTGTTGACGGCCCGCACGCGTTCCCCATTCGCGTGCTAGCTGAACAGGCAGTGCCACTCGATGTCGAAAATGACAGGCTCATCATCGGGCACAGCACAGGAGCGCTCGCTACCAGGCTAAACACACCGGATTACGCACAGGCACTGTCCGCTGCCGTGAAGCAGGTGACGGGCTTCAATGGTCAGGTGCACTGTGTCGTCGGTACGCGCCCGCGCGCACCGCGGTCAACAGCTACGAGTGGTGTTGCTGGGGAGGATGATTCGTCGTCAAGAGGTTCGTCCTTGCCGAACGACACCGCCCCTGCACCGACACCAGCAGCGCCAGCGCAACCAGAGACATCTGAGCAGCGGGAACAGCAGACGCAGTCAGAGCCAGCACCGCGCCCGCAGCGATCGTCGGCCTACGCGTCTGTTGCTGAGCGCCGCGCAAAAATCGAGGCTGCCAAGCGTGCTGCGATGGGGCACCAGGCAGGTCACGACCAGCCAGCGCAGCCACATCAGCAAAGCCAGCCAAATCAACCAGCTCAGCCAAGCCAACCGACTCAGCCGAACCCGAACTCGGTCCATCAACAGCCGCAACAGCAGCCAAACCAGCCGCAGCCGCAGTCGTTCCTGCGCGCGGCGCAGGCCAACGCCCAGGCAAATGCCCAAGCTCAGGCCAATCAGGATTCGGGCTTCGGCGGCGTCCCGCTGCCGCCAGAACCGATGGAGGAGTTCGCTCCACCAGAGGGCGCAGAGAGCGCAGGGGGCTACGGCTTGCACACCCCGTCCAACGCCAACACCACCTACAACCCGGTTTCCCAAAACCCGCAGGACAACAACTACGAAGAGGACACCTCCGAGTATTTCGAGGCCGCGAACGAGGCCGGGTCGCTCGATCACCGTTCGCTAAAGGACGTGGTCATGGAGATGCTGGAAAAGGAGCTGGGAGCTAAACCGTTAGAAGATCGCTAGAGCCGTTAGAATGGGGCGGCGACGCGCGTCGTAAAGCAAGGGCGATAGGCCTTTAAGCGTGCGCGTAATTACAAATCAGCACGTAAAAGCACAATAGTTAGGAACTTTAGTTATGACTCAGCCAGATATGAACGCAATTCTGCAGCAGGCACAGCAGATGCAGGCGCAGCTGCAGGCAGCGCAGCAGGAAATCGTCGCCTCCACCATCGTCGGTGAGGCTGGCGGTGGCCTGGTCAAGGTGACTATGCAGGGCTCGGGTGAGGTCACGGACATCGCCATTGACCCGAAGGTCGTTGACCCGGAGGACGTGGATGGTCTGCAGGACCTGGTCCTCGGCGCTTTCCAGGATGCCACCGCTAAGGTGCAGTCGCTGGCGGAGCAGAAGATGGGTCCGCTGTCTCAGGGTTTCGACGGTCTCGGCGGCCTCGGTTTCTAAATTAGCTTTTCAGACCAGTATTTGTAGGTAATTATCATTGTTCGAAGGACCACTCCAAGATCTCATTGATGAGTTCTCGCGCCTGCCGGGCATCGGCCCGAAGTCAGCTCAGCGTATCGCTTTCTACCTGATGAAGGCGGAGCCGGAGGACATCGGCCGGCTCCAATCCGCGCTGGGGCGGGTGCGCGAGGGTGTGCAATTCTGCCGGGTCTGCGGCAACATCTCGGAAAGCGACGTGTGTCAGTACTGCTCGGACACACGCCGCGACCGTGGTCTGGTGTGCGTCGTTGAAGAGGCGCGCGATATCCAGGCCATCGAGCGCACGGGGGAGTACAACGGTCGCTACCATGTGCTCGGCGGGGCGCTCGATCCGCTCGGCGGCATCGGCCCGAACGAGCTCAATATCCGCACGCTGCTGCAACGTATCGCCGGCGTGCTTGACGACGTCGACGAGACCCAACCCCCCGAGATTCACGAGGTCATCATCGCGACTGACCCCAACACCGAGGGCGAAGCGACCGCGACCTATTTGGCCCGGCTGCTCCGGGACTTCCCGGATCTCGAGGTCACTCGATTGGCCTCCGGCATGCCGCTCGGCGGTGACTTGGAGTTCGTCGATGAACTCACCTTGTCCCGCGCGCTGACGGGCCGGCTGAAGGTCTAGGCCCGCCAACCGGCCGCTGACCAGTCAGCTCGGCCGGTCGCGCGAAACCACAAAAACTAGCGCTCGCTCTTCGGACGCGGCTTGGACAAAATGCGCTCTTCGCGCAGCTTATCCACAACCTCGATGTCCAGCGGAGCCAAGCTCGACAGGTCCTGGTCGGTCGCGCGGGCCAGCAGCAGATCAGCCAGCTGCGGATTGCGGGCCAACACAGGTCCGTGCAGGTAGGTGCAGATAATCGAGCCCTGAACCGCGCCCTCGGCGCCACCGGCGGGGTTAAGTGCAGAAACGTCCACTCCCGGAGCAATTCCGGAGTCCGCCTGCTCCACTTCCGGGCCGGAGTTGCCCACGCCACGGACAACCCGACCAAGCGGCTCCGCATCGGCTCCCAGGGTCGTGCGACCCATGTGGTTTTCGAAGCCGGTCAGGGGGCTGGCGTCGACGTCGTCAAGCAAACCGTTCGTGGAATCGACGAGCGTGCAGATTTCGCCGATTGCGCGCGTGGGCAGCGAATCGGTGGTGCAGTCGACAAGGCCGAGACCTGCGACGTCGCGTCCGCCCGCGCGGAAGGAATTGCCGAAGATTTGGAAGCCCGCGCAAATCGCGAGGATTTGCTTGCCGGCATCGGCTGCCTTCTTGATGCCGCCGTCGTTAATCAGGTGCTCCACCGCGATGGTCTGCGCGACGTCCTCGCCGCCACCGACGGTGTAAATGTCCAGGTTGGTGGGTACGGAATCGCCCAGCTTAATCGGGACGATCTCGGCGTCAATCCCACGCATCCGCGCGCGTTGCCGCAGCACCAGCGCATTTCCATCATCGCCGTAGGTGCCCAGCACGTCCGGGAGGATCAGACCGATAGATAGCTCGCTCATTTACTTTTCCTCCTGTGCTCGTTCGATGTCGCGCTTCAGATCGCGGAAGGCGGTGTAGTTCGCCAGCACCTCAACTCGGGTGACGCTTGACGACGACCCCCGCGCCTCACACGACCGGATCGCCTGCAGCGGATTTGCGACCAACCTCGCATCAATGCCCGCATACAGCAACCGCACCGCGAGGTCAGTTCCGCGTTCGCCCGCGGATAACACATCCATGCCGTCGAAGTCCTCGAAGCGGACATCCCACAGCCAGGACAGGTCCTCGCCGTCAGCGACGTGACCGTTGACCGCGATGACCACTGCATCCGCAGTGCGGTCGACCATGGACAGCGCCTCTTGCCAGCCGGCCGGGTTCTTGGCCAGCAGCATGCGCACGTGCTTCTCGGCGCCCTTGTCATCTCGCACAATCATGGTGGAGTAGCGGCCCGCGACGTTGTCGACGGTTTCGGTGGCGCGGAGGGATTTCTCCAGGTCCGCACCCATATCGACAGCGCCCGCGATCGCCAAGGTGGCGTTGCCACGGTTGGCGTTACCCGGCAGCGTGAGGTTCATGGGAAGGGTGTCGCCAGCAGGCGTGATGACGCCCTCGGCTGTGATGCGGTAGTCCGGCTCTGGGCGTTTGAACTCCGAGCCATCCGGGAGTGGCTTCACGGCATACCAGTTGTGCCCGTCCTGGATGATGGGGCCGCCGGTGCGCGGGGAAGAGGTGGCATCGTTGGTCCAGCCACCGCCCGCGGAGACCCAAATAACCTTCTTGGCATCCCATGCAGCCGACGCGATGAGTGGGTCGTCGCAGTTGGCGATGACCGTCGCCTGCGGGTTAGCGTCCACCGCAGCGCGGAGTGTGGCCTCAATCTTGTTAATCTCGCCGACGCGGTCGAGCTGGTCGCGGGACAGGTTCAGCAGCACCAGGACCTGTGGTTTCAGATCCTCTGCGATGTGCGGGACGTGCAGCTCATCGACCTCCAAGACCAGGCTGTCCGCATCGGGAGTGGCGAGCAGCGCGGAGATAATACCCGCGTCCATGTTGTCGCCGCCTTCGTTGGTGGCCACGTTGTGGCCAGCGGCGCGCATGGCGGCCGCGAACATGCGGGTGGTGGTGGACTTGCCGTTGGTGCCAGTGATGATCGCGGCCGGCCGTCCCTTGCCGAGGGAGGCCAGAATGCGCGGGTCAATCTTCTGCGCAATCAGGCCACCGATCATGCCGCCCGCGCCGCGGCCGGACTTCCGGGAGGCCCAGGTGGCGGCGTGAGCGGCGGCAGTCGCAAACCGAGCACGCAGGCTCGGGGAGCTTGCGCGATCGCGACGGTGGTCACTTACGCCGTTATGTGAAGTGCCTTCTTTCATAACTGTGTATTTTACTGTGAATAATTCGTAGAACGAATGCGCTGGCGACAAGCCCTAGCCCTACTTCTCCATCTCTCCGACCAGCCGCAAAAATGCCTCATCGGAAACAATCGGAATGTCCTTCCGGTGGGCATGCATGGCCTTGCCAGTCAGTTGATCCGGCGTCACATCCGCAGGCCGGTTACACACCAGCACCGACGACTCTCGCGTGACCTTCTCCGAGTACGCCAGCCCAGCCCGCACGCCCGCCGCAATCAAATCATCCGGGTCCAGCGACACCTCTGGTGCCACGACGAACTCCATGCCCGCAGCGAGCTTCCGCCCTGGTGTATAGCGGCCGGGGTTCTCCACGGGGCGCGGCGCCTCCATCGCGTCGACACGCACTGCCGAGCGCTGCAGGCCCACAATGTCCTCGCGCAGCTGGTCGGGCGTGTACATGTTCAGGGTTGCGCCCTCGTCCAATCCACCCTGTGCGCGGAACAGCGCAAGCGTAGTGGTGACATCATCCAACGTCCGCACCCGCTCTGGCACCGAGATGCCAGCAATCGACGCCTCGGGCGAAGGCACATCGAGGCCGTAGGCGCGCGCGACGGCGCGCAGGCGTGCGTCGTCAAGCCGTTTGCCCTGGCGGCGCGCCGTTTCCAACGTATCGGCGATCCGTGCGGGCGCCGGAATCCGCGCAACGCGAGTGCGCGTACGACGACGCCCCCGCTTATTCCGCGCGGACCGTTCACGATTCGCTTGACGACGGGCCCTCTTGGCCTCGGCAACTATAAAACCCCAGACCAACGGTGCATTATGAGCAACCAGCGTGCGCCCATCGAGCGCGTGCGCGAGCTTGGCCTGGATCACCCCGAACTTCGGGGCTCCCTCGAAGTCCGCGGGCTCGAGGCCGTGAAGGTGTGTCGGGCCGGGATCTTCTGTGGGATCGATGACGACATGCCAGGTGTCCACGATGTTGCCGCTGCCGTCGGCGGTAGACACTCCCAGGCTGACCAGCCGAGACGTCTTGGGATGGATGCCCGTGGCCTGGATAGACACGATTGCGTAAGGAGCTTCCTCCGCCGACGAGAACTGTTTGTGCTCGTCAGCGGCCTTTGTCGCGGCGGTCTCGGCTGTGGTCGGGGTGGTTGCGGTTGCGGCCGGCGTGGCTGCGTCCGTTGTGGTGGAAGCCGGTGCAGTTGGTGGTGTTTTGGCGCCCGCTCCCGACGCGCGTTGAGAACGGCGACGATTCCGTCGCCGCCTCTTCGTCTGAGAAGAGGCCCCAGTCGCTTTGCGCTCCTCGCGCGCCGATTCAGTCATGCCTCAAGACTAGCGGGTGCTCTCACCCACGGAGAAAGTGACCAGGTTTATGGCACTTTAAGCAAAAACTTTGCGACGATACTGCTATAAACCTGGTCAGTAACTTGGGTGCCCAATCGGAAGGGTCGTTGGGCACGGTCACATGGGTCCCATAAACCACGTAAACCACACACTTCCCAAAGTTTCTCCCCCGGTAGGGTGCCCAGCGGAAAAGGATGGAACCGGGAGGGTGCTTTTCGCGCCTTATTAAATAAGGAGCACATTAACCACGGGGCGGGGAGAAGTGAGCAATAAGAAACGCAAGCAACTGGTGGCGGACCAGTATGGAATCATTAGGCCGGAGAACCAGCCGGGGGACGGGTACCGCGAGGTCGCAAGGCAAGCGCGGGCCGGTTATCTGGAGCGGCTTTGCCGAGGCCACTATGTAGTCGCACACTCGTGGGAGGGACTCCACCGCGAAAAACGCCTGGCTATTACTGCGTTGGCGGTGGTCTCCGAGACGTCGTCAGGCGTTATTTCGGGAGCTGCAGCGCTGGCCTTGCATGGCTCGTGGGTGCTGGTGCGCGACGCGAAGATCGTGGTCGTGGGTGGGAGCCAGAAGTTCCACGGCATCGACTATTGTATGCGCCTGCGGTCGGAGATCCATCTGGATCACACGCAGGGGCTCGCGGACCGGCGGGTGGCGGTGCTCGCGCGTGCGGCTTTCGATGAGTGTCGGGTCCGACTCAGACAGAAGGGGAAGGAATCCGTGTCGTGGCGGGCGGCGGTGTTGGCCGTCGAAGGTGCGCTGCGGCATGGCGTCACGCGTGATCAGCTCGCGGAGATGCCAGCGCATTATCCTAGCTTGCGGGGTCAGGAGCTGTTTCACCGTGCGTCTGCGGTCTGTCATGGTCGCTGCGAAACGCCCGGTGAGGCTCTGACCAAAGCGGCGCTTCTCGAGCTCGGCCTGAAATTCCACGAACAAGCCGAGATTTGGACCCGCGGAACCAGCCACACGGCGCCGCATTTTCTTGCCCGAGTGGATTTTTACGTCCCCGACCTGCTGCTTGTGGTGGAGTTCGACGGCCACATCAAGTATTCGGCGAGCGAGGCCGCACCGACGCCCGCGGCCCAGTCCGAGCTGCTCACGCGGGAGACCTATCGTGAGCGTTCGCTGCGCGCAACGGGGCTTGATGTCGCGCGGGTGGTGTGGAACGAGGTGGAATCGTCGCATGCAGTTCGCTTATCGACGCTCCGTTCAATCCTCATCGAGCGCGAACGCGTCATAGCCGCAGGTGGGGTCACCTTCCGTGCGGATGTGCGCAATGCCGGTCCGTTGATTGGGTAGTTGGGGTGTTGGGTCAGGCCGTTAGATAGTTGGATAGCTGGGCCGCTGGATAGTTTGCCCCAAAAAGAAACTGACCAGGTTTATAGCAGATTCGGCCTCAAATTCGGGCCGGAAGCGCAATAAACTTGGTCAGTAACTCTGTGGAGCGGAAGGTTGTAGAGCTGAGCCCCAACTCCACAGCCAGCTTCCAGCGCGACAGGCCTTAAGCCAGTGCGCGGTTGACCGCGCTGGTGACTGCCTTCAGCGATGCGTAGGTGATGGAACCAGCGATGCCGGAGCCCCAGACCTTGGTGCCGTTGACATCTGCGAGGACGTAGGCCGCAGCCTCGGCATCGTCACCTGCGGTGCGAGCGTGCTGGACATACTCCTGAACGTCGACGTTGATGCCGAGCTTCTCCAGGGCGTTGGCGTAAGCGGCCAGCGGGCCGTTGCCGACCCCCTCGACGGTCTGCTCTTTACCCTCGTAGACGATGTGAGCCTTGATCTTGGTGGCATCCGACTCGTTCTGAGGGGCATCGACAGTCAGGGCGATCTGCTCGAGCGGAGCCTCGCGGTCCAGGTACTCACCTGCGAAGATGTCCCAAATCGCCTTGGAGTTGACCTCGCCGCCCTCGGCGTCGGTGACTGCCTGCACGACGGAGGAGAACTCAACCTGCATGGAGCGCGGCAGGTTCATGCCGTGGTCCGTCTTCATGATGTAGGCCACGCCGCCCTTACCGGACTGGGAGTTCACGCGAATAACGGCCTCGTAAGAACGACCAACGTCCTTCGGGTCGATGGGCAGGTAGGGAACCTCCCAGGTCACCGCGCGCAGGTCCTCGTCGGAAAGCTCCTTGACGGCAGCGCCCGGGCGGACCTTGTCTGCCATTGCGTCGAGGCCCTTGTTCACGGCGTCCTGGTGGGAACCGGAGAAAGCGGTGAAGACCAGGTCGCCGCCGTACGGATGGCGTTCCGGAACGCGCAGCTGGTTGCAGTACTCGACGGTGCGGCGGATCAGGTCGATGTCGGAGAAATCAATCTGCGGGTCGACCCCCTGGGTCAGCATGTTCAGGCCCAGGGTGACCAGGCAGACGTTACCGGTGCGCTCGCCGTTGCCGAAGAGGCAGCCCTCGATGCGGTCGGCGCCGGCCATGTAGCCCAGCTCGGCGGTGGCGATGCCGGTACCGCGGTCGTTGTGCGGGTGCAGCGACAGAATGATGGAGTCGCGGCGGTTGAGGTTGCGGTGCATCCACTCGATGGAGTCTGCGTAGACGTTCGGAGTGATCATCTCCACGGTCGACGGCAGGTTGATGATGATTGGGTTCTCCGGTGTCGGGTCGATGACATCAACCACGGCGTCGACAACTTCCTTGGCGTACTCAACCTCGGTGCCGGTGTAGGACTCCGGCGAGTACTCCCAACGCCAGTTGGTGTCCGGGTAGTCCTTCGCGATGGTCTTAATCAGCTCTGCGGCGTCGGTGGCAATCTTCTTGATTGCGTCTTTGTCCTTACGGAACACAACATCGCGCTGCAGGATCGAGGTGGAGTTGTAGAAGTGAACGATGACGTTCTTAGCGCCGGCACATGCCTCGAAGGTGCGGCGAATCAGGTGCTCGCGAGCCTGAACCAGAACCTGGATGGTGACGTCGTCCGGGATCATGTTCTTCTCAATGATCTCGCGCACGAAGTTGTAGTCGGTCTGGGAAGCGGACGGGAATCCGACCTCAATTTCCTTGTAGCCCATCTGGACCAGCAGCTCGAACATGCGGCGCTTGCGCTCCGGGCTCATTGGGTCAATCAGCGCCTGGTTACCATCGCGCAGGTCGACGGCACACCAAACCGGTGCCTTAGTAATGCGCTTGTCCGGCCAGGTGCGGTCCTTCAGCTGGAAGTCCTGAACTTCCTGGTCGTAAGGCAGGTAGCGGTTGGTTGCCATCTGGGAGTTGCGCTGCTTATTCCAAGCAGGCTGTCCTTCCGGAATCTTGCCAGCAGGAGTGGAGATTACAGAAGGAGCGGAAATAAAAGCGTCGGAAGGAGACATGTTGTGGGCCTTTCTAATTCGGACTTTTCTTGTAGGCCGGCACAACTAACCCCGCGACGGGGAGCCGGCCTTAAACCCAAGCCCCGCCGCGGCATAGAAGCAGTAGTCCGCGTTGCATGTGATGTACCTTACCCCGTTGGTTATATGAATTTCATCATTCGGGGGTTTTAGTGGGGGAAATATGCGCGGGTTTCTGTGCCGTAAGAGTTACGTGCCATAAGGGGTGAACGGCGTTGTCGACGGCTCCCAGTCAACCACCCCGCCCAGTCCGCCTGCTCACTCCACCCAGTGCGCCCACTCACCCCGCCCAGCTCAGTCATCCACTCAACTCATCCCGCCCAGCGATAGTTCTAAAACTAGTACCAATGTATTTAGCGGGGTAAAGATGATAGCGTCCTAAAGGTGCAAACTAGCTGGTCTATTCTGAAGCGAGACTTGCGCCGTCTCCGCAATAGCCCAAGAGTGTGGGTGATCATCATCGGCGTGATGATTACCCCTGCCTTGTATTCCTGGTTCAACATCCCGGGCTTCTGGGATCCGTACGAGCACACCGAGAACATCGGCGTGGCAATTGTGAATGAGGACAAGGGCGCGAGTTCCTCGGTTACCGGAAGTCTCAATATCGGTAACCAGGTGGTCAAACAACTAAAAGAAAATCATGAACTGGGCTGGCAGTTCCCCGATGCCGAGAAGGCAGACCGAGATCTAAAGCGCGGCAAGGTCTATGCCGAAATCACCATTCCGCCGAATTTCTCGCAGGAAATGGTCGATCTAATCCAAGGGCAGGGGCATCCAGCAAAACTGACCTACCGCGCTAACCAGAAGATCAACGCAATCTCGCCGCACATCACGGCGCAGGGCGCGTCCGGCATTGATGGTCAGATCTCCGCTTCCTTTAATAAGGAGATCGCGAAGGCGGTCACCGAGCAGGTCAAGGAAGCTGGCGGTCTGCTGCAAGGTCGGTTCGATGCGGCCCGTCTTAATTCCGCTGATGCTTTCCAGGATGTCGCTGATGCGGTTGCCAATAGCCGCGATGAAGTCGGCGCTATCCAGGAGCAGATTGGCGATCTGCAGCCGACGATTGCGCAGATTAAGAAGACTCTTGGCAGCGTAGATACGGCCCTCGACGATGCCCAGGATGCGTTGACGCAGGTGCAGGCGATTACTGGTGAGCTCAACAACGAGGTCCTGAATTTCTCCGCGGATCTCAACGATGCCTACCTGCAGGGCAGTACCGCCCTGGTAGAGGGCACCGGCAATGCCAACGCCGCGATCGGCGCGATGACTGGCAATCTGCAGGGCGCAATTTCCCGTTCGGATTCCGCGACGGCTGCGGCGGAGGACATCGTCAAGCAGGCGGATCAGGTCATTGGTGGGCTGAATTCCCTGTTGGATGCCAGCCCGCTCAACGGCCCGGATAAGCAGGCAATCCAGCGCACCATCGATGCGCTCGACGAGAGCAACGCCACCAATAAAGAGCTGGTGGAGGGCCTGAAGAACGTCTCCGGCTCGGCGCAGGGAACTCTCGACTCCCTCAACGCCACCAGCGAGGCATTGGCGCAGGCCACCAAGGACGGCAAGGCCGCCTCGGATCAGATCCGCGAGGCGTCCCAGGACGCGCTCCCGCAGTTGAGCAGGGCGCTTAATCAGCTCAACGCGCGCGTGGGCTCGTACGCGGCGGCGCTCGGCGCGCAAAAGGACACCGTCCGGGAAACGTCCGCGCTTCTCGACGCTACGAGTGGGCAGCTTTCCGCTGCGACTCAGGTCCTCGAGAGTTTCAAGGCTGACCTTGATGGCGTACGCGATGGTCTGGAAACCGCGCGTCTCGATGTTCTTACCCTGGGTACCACCGAAGAGCGCGAAGCCATGAACATGGTCAATGACCTCGACCCCGAGGGAATTTCGCAGTTCCTGAGCGATCCGGCCGAGATCCAGACTGAGGCCGTGTTCCCGGTGGATCACTACGGCTCGGGTATGGCGGCGCTGTTTACCAACCTGTCGTTGTGGATTGGCGCGTTCATCCTGATTGTGATTTTCCGCGTGGAAGTTGATGCGGAAGGTTTCAAGGAAATCACGGTCGGCCAGGCGTACATGGGCCGTACCTTGCTGCTGGGCATCATCGCTATTTTCCAGGCGCTGATTGTCTCCATCGGTGACATTGTCATTGGTGTGCAGAATGTCAGCGCGGTTGCGTTCGTCCTCACCTGTGTCGTGGTGGAGTTGTGTTATCTCGCCATTATTTACAGTATGGTGGCGGCATTTGGGCACGTGGGACGCGGTATCGCCGTGGTGCTCGCGTTTATTCAAATCCCTGGTGCCGCCGGTCTCTATCCAATTGAGATGACACCGGACTTCTTCCAGGCACTGAATCCGTTCTTGCCGTTGACCTACGGTATTGATGCTCTCCGCGAGACAATTGGTGGTTTCTACTCCAATTACTACCTGAAGAACATGCTCACCCTAATGGTCATGGCAGTGATCGCCTACGTGGTCGGCTACTGGCTGCGCCGCAGCTTGTCCTCGGTCAACGTCTTGGTTAACCACCAGCTTGAAGAGGGCGGTCTGGTCAACAACGAAGAAGTCCATCTGGTCGGTAGTGGGTACAAGCTCAGTGACCTGGTCTTCGCGCTGCGCAACCGCGAGGAGTACCAGACGCGAGTCGATGAGCGGATGGAGAACCTGCGTGGCAGCTACACGCTGTTCATGCGCATTGCCATTGGTGTCGCAGTGGTCGCCCTGGTGATACTGGGTATTCTGGCCCGCAACTACCCGGATCAGAAGGCCCTGTTCTTCGGTCTAGCCTGCCTGTTCGTACTGCTCTGCCTCGCTTACATCGCGGTGCGCGAGTACGTCAAGCAGTCTGTGATTCACGCCCAGGAGCTCAGCGAGCTGTCGGAGGAAGAGCTGCGCGCCTACATGGAGCACCAGACTTCCCATCCGCATGCGTACTCGTTGGAAAATGCTGGCGATACGTTTGAGCCACAGACGAAGGTGTCGTCGGCAAGCGTGAAGACTTCCCCAGAAGGTGAAGCCTAATGAGAAACGTTCTTGAAATTGTGCGGAACGACTTTCGGGTGATCCGCCAGAACACGATGACCGGCATCATGGTTTTCGGTCTGGTGCTGATTCCGCTGCTGTTCACCTGCTTTAACGTGCTGGCCAGCTGGGAGCCGTTTGAGAACACCGAAAAGCTGAAGATTGCGGTCGCCAGTAATGACCGCGGTCATCGCACGGATATCGGTGCGATTGACCTCAACTTGGGCAATGAGGTGCTGTCGAAGCTGAGCCGTAATCACGACATTGACTGGCGGATTACGGATTCCAATGACGCCATCGATGGCACCAAGTCCGGTGACTACTACGCGGCAATCGTGCTTCCGGAGAACTTCAGTACCGAACTGATGACCTTCTACGTCCGCGGTACCAAGGCGCCGAAGCTGACGCTCTATACGAATGAGAAGAAGAACGCGCTGTCGTCGATCATTACGGGCAAGGGCGCGAGTGGCGTTATTCAGGAGATCGATAAGAACTTCACGCAGGTCGTCGCCAGCGTTGGTTTGGGCGCAATCACCTCGCTGGATGAGTACCTGGACACCTCCGACTCCAAGCAGGCGCTGACGCGCGTGCAAAACCGCGTTGATGACACCGCCGCGCGACTGCGCTCTGGCGCGCAGACTGCTCGTTCGCTGTCCACGCTGGTGGAGACCACCGTGCCGCTGGTGGAGACCGCGGATTCCATCTTGGAAAACGCTGGTGCGCGGATGGATATTCTGCGCAACGGTTCCGGTGACGGCAACGTCGCCGGCGATCTGGAGGCCGCGGTCGGCAATGTTCGCGGCTCGGTTAGCACGGCGCTCGGCGCAACGCAGGCGAGCTATGAAGGCGTGCGCGATCGGGTCAACGAGCTTGTCGACGGCAGCCAGGCCACCAGCGGCGCTGCCGCGGATACCTTTGATGCGATGGCGGCCAAGTTCGGCCAGCAGGCCGATGGTCTGACTGCGATGCGCGACCACCTGGAAGACACTGTTGGGGCAGTGGTTCCGGGTATCGCGAAGCCGGGCTATGACCATGCAATCTCCGACTTGAACACCTCGATCGCTCGCACCCGTGGGCTGCAGGAGAGTTTCTCTGCCGTGGCAGCGGATTTGCGTGGTGGTCGGGATACGGGATCGTCGATAAGCCAGGCGAAGGACGCTTTCACGGCTGCGATTGCCGCTGTGGAAAATGCCAAGAACTCCTACGAGCAGAACCTGCGTCCGCAAATCGACGCGCTGTCGGAGCCGGTGTCGCGACTGAGCAATGACATCGAGGTCATTGGCGAGGACATTCGTGGCATCCGCGGTACGCTTTCTGGCTCGCCGGTGGATACGCTGCGTAGGACCAGCGCTGCCACGATGGGCTTGAGCAACCGCTTTGATGATCTGGCCGCTCGTTTCGACGAGATCCACAACGCGCTGGAAGAGGCGAAGGACACCGGTGATCTCTCGCGCATTGCCGCGGCCATCGGTGACGACCCCAGTGCCCTGGCAGCGCAGTTGGCCGCGCCGGTGCAGGTCGAGGAAGACCCCGTCTTCCCAGTCAAGAGCTTCGGTGCGGGCATGGCGCCGTTCTATGCGACGCTCGCACTGTGGATCGGTGCGCTGCTGTCGTCGGTGCTGATTCGCACCACGGTGCGTAGCCGCGGCGCTCAGAAGGTCGGCGATGAGGTCGGTGCTGATGAGGTCGAGGCCGCGGTCGATGAGGCGCAGAGCGATGCAGCCGCTGAGGTCGGCGATGATGCTGACGCCGAGGCCGTCGAGCCCAGCGACCAGCAAATTAACGCTGCCCAGACCGATGACTACACCCGCGTCGAGAAGTACTTCGGCCGGTTCGCCACCTTCGCCACCGTTGGCTTGGTTCAGGCCACGCTGATGGTGTTGGGACTCCAGGTGTACGTGGACGTCGATCCCGCACACCGATTCCTGATGCTGCTGGCCGGCTGGATGATCTCGCTGGTGTTCATGATGATCGTCTTCTCGTTCGTCTTCACCTTCGACAACGCCGGCAAGGCCATCTGCGTGCTGTTGCTGGTGATGCAGGTCTCGGCCGCAGGTGGCGCGTATCCGCTGCCTCTGGTGCCACAGTGGGTCCAGAACATTAGCCCGTGGCTGCCGGGTACCTACGCGATTGACATGTTCCGCAGCTCCATCGCCGGTATTTACGAGGCCGACTACTGGAAGCTGATGTTCATGTTGGCGCTGTTCATCATCCCGTCGCTGATCCTGGCACTGGGCCTCCAGCGCATCTTTGAAAAGGGAATCAACGGCATCAAGGACGCAATCGGGGAGACGAAGGTGATGGCCACCTCGTAAGGGGGCCTAATCCTCCGCCTCGTCGCTCTCGCGCTCGGCCTCCGGTTCGCCCTTGCCATCGCGCGAGAGCTTCCGCAGCCACCAAATCAGCAGCGCAATGATCACCGCCGCTGCCGCCAGGATGGCCCACATCCACCACTGCCACTGCGAACCGCTGCCGTCAAACACGGATTCCTCGTCAGGATCCATTGGCACCTGGTGCCCCGTCACCAGCAGGCGGTGCGTGTTAATGCCGTAAGGCGTGCACGTAATCAACGTGATCAGGTCTTCTCCGGGGACGCGTCGTAAAGCATCGGTTTCATCCGGCTTTACGACGGCTACGTCGTGGACCTCATACTTCAACTTGTGACCTGCGACTGCGATGTAGAACGCGTCGCCCTTTTTGACCTTGTCGAGGTTGTCCCACAGCGTCGCATTTTGCAGACCCGTATGCGCCGACAGCGACGCGTGACGACCTTCACCCTCGCCCACGCCGCCGACCGGGAAGTCGGTGCCGTAGAGGTGACCGACACCGCGTGAAAGCGACTTTTCCGAAGTGCCGTGGAAAATGGGCAGGTCAGAGTTGATGGACGGGATGACGATGCGGCCGAGCGCGTCGGTCTCGCCAAGCACGTCGAGGTAGTGGCGATAGCGCTGGTACTCCGGGGAAGACTCGTCATCGGAGGTGGTCCAGGCATCGCCCGGATTGACCTCGCCGAGGCTGGCGTTGTACTCGTGGGCCTCGTTCCAGGCGGTGTCCAAGACCTCAGGAGGAGCGGATTTCTCCAGCTTGGAGTACTCATCTGCGGCGCGGGCCTGCAGGAAGTTATTCCACTGCGTTGCGACAACCGGGTACAGCAGCACTCCCAAACCACCAATGATCAGCAGCAAGGCGATGATGGTGTTCGAATTGAGCTTCTTGCCCTTTTGGGGCTTTGCTTTGGTGTTGGTTGCGGCGCTGGCGTTGGTATCGTTTGCGCGTTCGGACTTCCGCTTAGATGTCGGTTTAGATGCCCGCTTGGAATGGGAATGACGCCCCATCGAATCCTACCTTTGGTGACATTGTGCATAGCGGCCACGGGGTCTTTCTCACCAGGGACAGTTCCCGGGCAGGGGATAGCCAGGCCGACAAATCGCTAACGACTTAATAAGTGCAAATACCAATGTAGGTGATGCGGCCCGGGAGAGTTGAACTCTACTTACTGCGCTGCGGCATCGGTGGAATCTGTGGTGGTGTTTGCGGTGTTTGCATCGGCTTTTGTGGTGCTTGGGGCGCTTGTGGAGGCTGTGGCGGTGGCTTCTGCCGGTCGAGCCGCCAGGGCAATAGTGGCAGAAATCATGGTCGCCAGTGCGATAAACAGCGCCACCCACTGCACACCAACTGCCTGGAAGCGTTCACCAAGAACGATGTATCCCAAGCTGAAGGCAACAATCGGCTCCACGACGGTCATAGCTGGCAGCGAAGCCTGCAACGGTCCCGCGTTAAAAGCCGCCTGCTGCAGGCCGACGCCAATAACTGCCAGTGCCACCAGCAGCCAGAGTTCCCAGGAGAGCAGGAGCTGGACGAGTCCGTCGTTGACATAGGTATCGACCACCGACTTAGACAGCAGCGCGACGAAGCCGTACAGCCAGCCGGTTGCCGTGCCGAGCAGCAGGGCCTTCGGGTTCTGGCGTAGCACTCCGCGCTGTTTCGTGTCTGAGGCGCTACCCGTGCCGGTGTCGGTGCTGGAGCGGTCTGCGATGGCTGGGCTGTCACTCGTGTTGGAGCCGCTACCTGCGTTGGAGCCGCTACCTGTGTTGGTATTGGGCCACTGAACTGCAGCGGCGTACAGTCCGCAGGTGACCACGCCACCGGCGGCAAGAGCCCATCCCCACAGGTAGGTGGGGACATCGGTGGAGCCCGCAGTCGGCTTGCCGAGCAACACCAGCGTCGCCACCGCAAAAGTAAGCGCCACGGACCAAATCATCTCTGACCGCGAAATCCGCCGACCATTGACCTTCGCCGCCAGCGGGAGCGTGAGCATCAGCTTCATGACCAACAACGGCTGCACCAGGAGCAACGTGCCAAATGCCAACGCCGCGACCTGAAATACATACCCGGCAATCGCCAGGCCCGAGCCCAACCACCAGCGCGGCAGTTTCAGGGTCTTCGCCACTCCGCGAAGTGTGCTGGTGCCCTCTTCCAGTGTTCCGGAGAGGTTGTGGCGGATGACGGTTCCCCACGCGATGCTGAGCGCGGACAGCAGTGCCAGTATCGCAGCGAGAAGGTCATTGTTCACGTAGGGAATGCTAGGCATGCAACACTTGTCATGTCCACTTCGCAGGGGTTGGGCGGGGCAGTGTTTGGTGCCCGCAGCGCCGTGGGGAGTCGCTGGCGGATTAGCTGGCCCGGCCAAGATGCTGGCGGATACCGGGAGTTCGGGAGTGACACTGACTGAGCCCGGAGTTCCTGGCACAGTACCGAGAGTTACTGACCTAGTTTATGTCAGTTTTGACAAGTTTCAGGGCCTATTTTTGTCATAAACTCAATCAGTTTCACATTTGCAGCCCGCTGGCAGTCCGCAGCCGCGCCCGATTCACACCCAACCCACAGCCCAAGCACCCCAAACACCCCAGCCGTCACACTCTCAACGCGCAGCCGCGCTCACCCCACGCCCAACCACGACCCCGCGCCCAAACACCCCACAAACCCCGCGCAACCCGCCCCAAAACCCCCACGCAACCCCCACAAGCTACGTTTTGGTAACCCACTATGTATTTACGAATGCAACTCAAGTAAATTGAGTCAATAATAGTTACGTGCATATAGTTGCCTAGTTTTTGGAGGTTGCCGACCATGGCACTGGTTGTGCAGAAGTACGGTGGTTCATCCCTGGAGAGCGCCGAACGCATTCGTCGTGTTGCAGAACGAATTGTGGAAACCAAAAAGCAGGGCAATGACGTCGTGGTTGTCTGCTCGGCAATGGGCGACACCACCGATGAGCTTCTGGACCTCGCTGAGCAGGTCAATCCGGTCCCGCCGGGACGCGAGATGGATATGCTCCTGACAGCCGGTGAGCGTATTTCCAATGCGCTGGTCGCTATGGCGATCGCGAGCTTCGGCGCCTCGGCTCGGTCTTTTACCGGTTCGCAGGCCGGCGTGATCACTACGGAACGCCACGGTAACGCCCGCATTGTCGAGGTCACTCCGGGGCGTGTCCGTGAGGCTCTCGATGAGGGCCATATTTGTCTGGTGGCCGGTTTCCAGGGCGTGAACCGCGAGACTAAGGACGTCACTACGCTGGGTCGTGGTGGCTCGGATACCACTGCGGTCGCTCTCGCGGCAGCTTTGGAGGCAGACGTCTGCGAGATTTACTCCGATGTGGATGGCGTGTACACAGCGGATCCGCGCATTGTGCCGAATGCACAGCGTTTGGACAACATTTCCTTCGAGGAGATGCTGGAGATGGCCGCGGTCGGCGCGAAGATTTTGCAGCTGCGAAGTGTCGAATACGCCCGCGCGTTTAACGTCCCGTTGCGTGTGCGTTCGTCGTATAGCAATGAACTTGGCACCCTTGTTGATGGATCGATGGAGGATATCCCTATGGAAGAAGCAGTGTTGACCGGTGTGGCGCATGACCGCTCCGAGGCGAAGGTGACCGTGCTGGGCATTCCGGATGATCCGGGCCAGGCGGCGAAGATGTTCCGTGCTGTTGCGGATGCGGAGATCAACATCGATATGGTGCTGCAGAACGTCTCTACCATCGCGGATAACCGCACTGACATTACTTTCACCTGCCCGCGCGAGGACGCTCCGAAGGCGATGGCGTTGCTGAAGAAGCTGCAGGCTGACAATGACTGGAACGATGTGCTTTACGACGATCACGTGGGCAAGGTCTCCTTGGTCGGTGCTGGCATGAAGTCCCACCCGGGCGTGACTGCGACGTTCTGTGAGGCGCTCGCTGATGAGGGTGTGAATATCGACCTGATTTCCACTTCGGAGATTCGTATCTCGGTGCTGGTTAATGACCAGGATGTCGATAAGTCTGTGAAGGCTTTGCACGACGCTTTCAATCTCGGTGGCGACACTGAGGCTGTTGTTTACGCTGGTACGGGACGTTAAGGAGTTCTTATGACCACGATTGCTGTTGTTGGTGCCACTGGCCAGGTTGGTCGTGTGATGCGCACCCTGTTGGCGGAGCGTAATTTCCCGGCCGATAAGGTTCGTTTCTTCGCTTCTGCTCGTAGTGCGGGCAAGGAGTTGGAGTTCCGCGGCGAGAAGATTGTTGTCGAGGATGTCGCGGCTACTTCTGACGAGGATTTGAAGGGCATTGATGTCGCGGTGTTTTCCGCTGGTGGCACGCTGTCGAAGGAGCAGGCTCCGCGTTTTGCGGCTGCTGGCGCTGTTGTTGTTGATAACTCGTCGGCGTGGCGTAAGGATCCGGAGGTCCCGTTGGTGGTCTCTGAGGTGAACCCGGATGCCTTGCAGGACATTCCGAAGGGCATTGTCGCTAATCCGAACTGCACCACGATGGCTGCGATGCCGGTGCTCAAGCCGCTTCACGACGAGGCCGGGTTGCAGCGTCTGCGTGTGTCCTCCTATCAGGCGGTCTCGGGTTCGGGCCTTGCTGGTGTGAATACTTTGGCTGGTCAAGTGCGCGAGAACATCGACAATCTGGAGAAGCTGACCACTGATGGTTCGGCTCTGGTTGCGGAGGACTTTGGTCCGTACGTCGCACCGATTGCTTTCAACGCGTTGCCGATGGCCGGCAACTTTGTTGATGACGGTTCGCTGGAGACCGATGAGGAGCAGAAGCTCCGTAATGAGTCCCGCAAGATTTTGTCTATCCCTGAGCTGGCTGTTGCTGGTACTTGTGTGCGTGTTCCGGTTTTCACTGGCCACACGCTGGTAATCCACGCTGAGTTTGAGAATGCTCTGTCGGTGGAGAAGGCAACTGAGTTGCTGGAGTCTGCGCCTGGTGTGAAGGTCGTCGACGTTCCGAATCCGCTCGCTGCCGCCGGTGTAGATGAGTCTCTGGTGGGTCGTATCCGCGTCGATCAGTCGGTTCCGGAGGGGCGTGGCCTGGTGCTGGTTGTCTCTGGCGACAATCTGCGTAAGGGTGCTGCTCTGAATACCATCCAGATTGCGGAGTTGTTGGTCGCTGACCAGTAGTTGAGCGCAGTACTTGAGAGCGCAAAAAGTTAAGCCTTGGCACTTAGTGAACTGGTCCCCGAAAGTTGGACTGGTTTAACTCTAGGCGGTTAGGGCTTCAAGGGTCTGATTCCGATATTGCATCGGGGTCAGGCCCTTGAGTCGTTGTTGGACGCGTTCGGTGTTGTACCACTGGATGTATTCGTCGATTACTTGGTTGAACTCTGCGACAGTGTCGAAGACTTCTC
>NZ_KV798507.1:0-440 GCF_001809695.1 Corynebacterium sp. HMSC063A05
TGGTTGAACTCTGCGACAGTGTCGAAGACTTCTCCGTGGTACATCTCGGTTTTCACGTGGCCGAAGAAGTTCTCCATGACCGCGTTGTCGTAACAGTTGGCTTTACGCGACATCGACTGAACACCACCGTTGTCGCCAATCAGGTCACGCCACGAGGCATGCTGGTACTGGAAGCCTTGGTCAGTGTGCATCATCCACCCGGGTTCAGGTGCCCACGCCGCGATCGCCTTAGCTAAAGAACCGGCGGTAAACGCGGTCGACGGCGATGTAGCCACGGTGTGGGCAACAATTGAACGGTCGAACAGATCCATCACCGGTGACAGATAGACCTTGCGGCCTGCGATTCTAAACTCGGTGACGTCGCTGACAAAGACGGTATTTGGCTTATCTGGGGTGAATTTGCGGTCAAGCTTGTTGTCAGCAATGCGGCTGATCGTCCC
>NZ_KV798508.1:0-16047 GCF_001809695.1 Corynebacterium sp. HMSC063A05
GTGGCATGCGGACACACTTTTCTTTACTTAACCCTAAGTAGCAAAAAGTGTGTCCGCTCGGCGTGTCGCCGGGCGGGCCCTTTTTTATTGCATGGGGCCTTTGCGGATTCCTATGTTGTGTTGGTATTCGGTTGGGATAGCGTTGTCGTAGAAGGCTGGTCGTCCTGTTTCTTGGTCGGCTGTGTTGTGGTCTTCTGGGACAAGGTCTGGAACTTTGGCGAGTTGATCTTGTCCGTAATTGCACTGCCTGGCGATCTCGAGTGGGTCGTCAGGCAGCTGCGTTTTCGAGTGCAGGTACCACTCGAGCATTCTGCGTTGGCTTTCCCGGATCTGCCCCGGTGGGCATCAGCGATGCGTTTGAGCCCGGCGTTGATGCCGCCTTCCAGACTGTTTGTTGTTGATGTCCAGCGCTTTGGTTCGAGTGCTTCTGGTGGGGGTTGGAGGTAGGTAAACAGCCAGTTGTTGCGTGATAGGTGTAGCAGTGAGTGGTATGCCTTACGGACTCGCAGGTGGGGCCATTCCCACTGTTTATTGAGTGTGCGATGTTGTTTTGGCAGCGGTGTTTTTTCGTTGAGGAACCGTTTGTAGACCACTCCGAAGTCGTGCAGGCGTAGTGTCCAGTCGCGTGCTTGGTCCAAGGTGGTGATCTTGGTCAGTTTCAAAGCTAGGGCATAGATCGCTTTGCCAGCGTCGGTGCGGGGCCGTGATGTGGTGTAGCGACGGATGACGCGTTGGGCGTGGACGAGGTAGCGCTGGATCATGGTCGTGGGCCAGCAGGCTTTGATCGCTGAGTAGGCGCCTTGGCCGCCGTCGAGGACGACGCATAACGGTTCGGCGATACCACGCAGCAGTTGTGTGTAGGCGTGGGCTGACTCGCGTTTGGCCCAGTGCCAGGCGATGACGTGGTCGTGGCTTGCTGCTACGAGCAGGCAGCCGGCGTCGGTGTAGGTGCCGTCGATGAAGATCTGGTCGTAGACCCTGTTGGGGTCTGGAGTGTTGGGAACATCGATGAGCCATAACGGTTCGAATCGGCGGTCGAGGGTCCATCTGCTGACTCCGGCATCGCAGGCGATCTCGGTTAGTGACCTCGTGGAGGTCACGTATCGGTGAAACGCTTTGAAGTCGCGGGTTGTAGTCAGATCAGGCCGACGGTAGGTGGTGGAAGATCCACAGTCAGGGTTCTGGCACCGCCATCTAGTCGTTCCTTTTGTGGTGGTGCCGTTTTTCTTCATTTGCCCAGTACATACGGGGCATCGTGGTCTGTTTGGTGTCACCGGCAAAGCTAACCAGCATCCAGCTACCACACTGAAGCGCCGTTCCGGCGGATTGAACGAGAAACGGGCCCGAATAAGGACTAAATCCTTATTCAAGCCCGATTTGTATAGTCTGATCTGCGGAAATCGCAAGAATCAGACACACATTCTGCTACTTAACCCGCGGATTCTAGTGGTCGTGTACTTAGCCTGCTAGACCGTGTGGGCATTATGAATGCCGGCATTGATGCGAGCTTTGAGCTCAATGAAGCAGTTCCTCGTTCGCGTTGAGATGGTTCTGCCACAAAGTCGACCATGCTGTCTAGTTTTATGTCGATTGTTCAGGTCAGCCAAAATTGTATTGAGTGCGAAGTATTCTGGAGTGCGCTTTTAAGCACACAATATCGGTTGGGAAATTCACTTTCGGGTACTGAGATTGTGCTTGTTGTCAGTTCAGATGGACCGAATCACAGTGTTGAATATTATCCCTCCATTTAGAGGTAACCAATTGGACACTTCAGCGAAATCATTGATGTTCTTAATCTTTCGTGAGACCGTTACATCGAAAGCACAACGGTGTTGATTCAAGGACCGAATTCCGCAATCTTGAGGTGTAGTATGAAAAAAAAGGTTATTCGCAACGGCAATCGTTGCCCTAGCTTTTGTCGGAACAGCAACGGGAACTGCTTCTGCTGAAAGTCGATCTGAGGCGGTACTGGTAAACGAGGTAATGAATTCGGGGAATCCTCAAGAAACGTATAATGCGTTGTCTAAAAAAGATAAAGCGGTCTTTTTGCGTGCTATGTCGCCGTCCTCAGTAGAGCAAAGTGTTTCGGCTCCAGTTGTCACTGCAACGCGCAGTAGTGGCAACTGCAGGACTGCTAACCATCATCAAGACTGGAAATCTAACTATGGGTTCGTAGTTGCTACTTCCTGGTTGTCGATGGAGTGGTGCTCGTCAGGAAATAAAGTAACCAGTGTTAGAATTACTAACCAAGGTGGGGAGACATCAACCCCGGGATATACATACCAAGGCGTTTTGAATAGCGGGGCTCGTGCATCGGGTACTTCAGGTCGAGCTTATTCAGAGATAGGCCTCAAGCTACTAGACGGTGTGGACTTCGTACATCTACTTCCGGCTTTGCATCCTTGTATCAAACTTACTGGTTATGCCAATGGTCATACCGACGTTTTAGCTGATGTTAATGCCGAAAATGGATGCCGACAGGTGTAATAGTGGAAATTCCGACCTACTACGATTTAATATGGACGCTTTTCCCAATTATTTATCTCGGGTTTTTGGGGATTGTTATTATCTTTGAAGTGCGCCGGAAAAGCAGGACGAGTCGAATAATTGCATGGACACTTGTGCAGTTACTGTTCCCAATCATCGGATTTATTATTTGGGGAATATTCTTCTTCAGCGAAAAGAGATTTGGCGACAAAGGCTGAAGAGCCAAAGAATTAGACCGCACGACAGCTAAGAAGATATAGACAGCAAAACGCCCGACCGTCTGCGCATCTACTGCACAGGACAATCGGGCGAGAAAAGGCTTTTGGCTATCTAGCCGCCTATTTACTTCTTGCGAGCCTGACCCGGCTTCGGAGCCGGCTTGGACGGCTTGGAAGAGATCTTCTTAGCGTCCTCAGCGTTCTTCTTCTCGGTCTTGACCTCGTCGACCTTGATTTGAGCCTGCTTGGAAGCCTCTGCGGCCTTCTCCTCAGTGGTCTCCTTGGCCTCAGCTGCCTTGCCCTTGGCCTCGTCGGCCTTGTCAGCTGCCTTGCCCTTTACCTCTTCAGCCTTTTCCTTAGCCTCGGAAGCCTTCTCTTCAACGGTCTCCTTGACCTCTGCGGCCTTCTCTTCGACCTTGTGCTTAACTTCCTGGGCCTTCTGCTGGTACGGAGCTGGGTCAACCGGGAGCTTGTCGTCCTTGCGCAGCTTCCAGACAATGACACCGACGATTGCTGCAACAACAGCGAAGACCAGGGAAGCGGTTGCAATGCGGCCGTTCTTGGCGCGCTGCTCTTCCTTACCGGTTACCTTGTCGATAGCCTTCTGGGTACGCACCTCGAGGTCCTTGCGAGCCTTCTTGGCCTTCTTTTCAGCCTTCTTAGCCTCGCAGCGAGCCTTGCAACGAGTCTTCTTGCCCTTGCGCTTAGCGTCCTTCTCGGCCTTCTTCGCCTGCTTCTTGGTCTCCTTGGACTTCTTCTGAACCTTGCCGGTCAGTTCTTCAGCCTGCTCAGCGAGCTGATCGCGAGCGTCGGAAACCTTTTCCTTAACGTCTTCTGCCCAATCGGATGCTGCGTCCTTTGCAGCCTCGTTCTGTGCAGCTGCCACCTTCTTAGCCTCCTGCATCGTGTCGTAGAGCTCTGCAGCCTTCTTGTCCCGGTAATCGGAGTAGCTGTCGTAAGCGGACTTCAGTCCCTTGACAGCCAGCGAGATTGCGTTGGGGTTCATGACTCTCCTTAATTAGTGCATCGCCAACAGGCTTCGCCTTTTATTTTCAATCAATGATTAATACTGCTGCGGCGCCAGTGCCTCTGAGACCAAGATGCTTCTACGTCCAAGAGCTAGGGCCCAGTTAGGCCTAGCGTCGAAATACTTGCAGCAGGCTCACATTCCAGCTTAGGCACTATTTGCTCGTCATGGGGGTCAACGAAGAACTCTTTTCCTTATCTTGAAAAACATTTTCGCAGGTTTCTGCCAAGGAGAAACTCACCAGTAAGAGCAATTGGCCACCAAGGTCGGTATCCTAAGGAACGTGACTATTAAGACTGCTACTGCAACTGTGCACACCAACCATGGCGATATCGTGATTGACCTGTTCGGCAACCACGCGCCGAACACTGTCGACAACTTCATCGGCCTGGCAGAGGGCACGAAGGAGTACAAGGGTCAGAACGCCTCTGGCACCGAGTCCGGCCCGTTTTACGATGAGGCCATTTTCCACCGCATCATCGCCGGATTCATGATTCAGGGTGGTGACCCGCTGGGCACCGGCACTGGCGGCCCGGGCTACATGTTCGACGATGAGATCCACCCGGAGCTCCAGTTCGATCGTCCGTACCTGCTCGCTATGGCTAACGCCGGCAAGCGTGGCGGCCGCGGCACCAACGGTTCCCAGTTCTTCATCACCGTGGTTCCGACCCCGCACCTCAATGGCGCTCACACCATCTTCGGTGAGGTCGTTGATGACGCCTCGAAGAAGGTCGTCGACGAGATCGCTCGTGTGGCTACCGATCACTGGGATCGCCCGCTGGAGCCGGTCGTGATTACCTCCATCGATATCGAGAAGTAATCCGCTAGCTTCTATGCTCTTTAACCCGTCCGGTTGTTCCGGGCGGGTTTTTTCATGCCTATTTTCGCTTTACGACGGCCCGTAACTTCAATGTTGTGTTTAGGGGTAGCGGGGGTAGTAGCAAATTGGGTTGATTCTCCACATATCCACAGCCCTGTGGGCAAAATACTCCACTGTTCACCTAGGTGAACATGGACCAAGAAGCACGTTACGGGTCCCAATTTTCACAAATTACAAGAATCCACAGTTGTCCACAGACTTGTGCACATGTGTGGATAATTCCATTCTTGTAATTTACGAACCAGCGTTCGAAAGTGGTCGAACTCCGCAGAATATTGGAATTACACACAAGTTGACTTGCAACTATGTTACTTGTTCACAGAATTATCCACAGGCTGTGGATACTGTGGACACAGGGGATAGGGCCAAAGTTGTCATGCTTTACGGTTTCTGTCACGTAACCCGTGAGAAATTTGGGACGAAATCTCTCCACAGTTATCCACAAATTACATGATTGTTACACAGGTTTCTGTGGATAACTTTTTTGCGCGATCAATAGGAGGGAAATCCCCATTCTCCGAAAAATGTGTGGGAAACGGGTGTATTGACGGGGGTGAATTGACCTGGGTTTTTAGGTATGAAAAAGGCGCATCCAAAAGTGGATGCGCCTGAGGAGTGCGGTGTATTAGAGCTGACTAACGCCAACCCATAGTCATCAGCAGACCAACAATGAAAAGACCAAAGCCGATGACGTAGTTCCATGCGTTCAAAGTCACCATGAACGGAATATGCGGACCCGCGATGTAGTTGATCAGCAGCCAGCCCAAACCAATCAGCATGAACCCGAACATCAGCATCTTGTACCACACCGGTGTCTGAGTGCTGTTGATCTTGACCGGGGTACGGCTGACGGAGGAGCCACCGGATTGTGGTGAATTAGTGCTTTCAATCTTTGCCTTAGGCATAGCGCTTTAAACTCCTTAGGTTGTGGTCAGCAGGTTGCGATCAGCGCGGTATCTACACTCCCGCGGTATATGCATAATTGTAAACTTTGCATCCGAACTTACCAGTGAAGTTCGCAGGCAGTAGAATTCCCAGTTATGCAGATTCTCGTCGTCGATAACTATGACAGCTTCGTATTCAATCTGGTCCAGTACATAGGCCAGCTCGGCGAAACGGTGACTGTCTGGCGCAATGATGATGCGCGTCTCCGCGATGTTGACGACGTCGTAAAGCAATTTGATGCAATCCTACTGTCGCCCGGTCCCGGTGAGCCGTCCAATGCTGGATGGACAGAGGACATTATTCGCGCGGTGAGCAGGCAGGACGATCCGACACCGGTGTTGGGTGTGTGCTTGGGTCATCAGGCGATTGGTGAGGTCTTTGGTGCGCAGGTCGTGCGCGCCGACGAGCTGTTGCACGGCAAGACCTCCCCGGTCACACACGACGGCACGGGTGTGCTGGCCGATGTGCCCAGTCCTTTTATTGCCACGCGCTACCACTCGTTGACGGTCGATCCGAAGACACTGCCGGAGGAACTCATTGCCACGGCATTCACCGATTCGGGCATGCTGATGGCGATGCGCCACCGCGACCTGCCGATTCACGGCGTGCAGTACCACCCGGAGTCGGTGCTCACCCAGTACGGGCACCGCATGCTCGTCAACTGGCTGCGCCTGGCCGGTGGCGAGTACTCCGAGGAACTCCTGGCGGAGTTGGAGGAACAGCAGGCCGTGTACCAGCGCGCCTTCTCAGATGTGCTGGCACACTAGCCGTTAGTTAGGCAGCAAATCCGGCAGCCTTAGGGGAGGTTCCGGCGCAGGCTCGTCCTCAGAACCCTCCGGAGCAACCCCAAGCCGGTAGACACGCAGGGTGACCTCGCCGTCCTTGTTAAGCTTAGACCCGGCCGACGGATTGGCCTTCTCCACGTGGTCGACCTTGGACAGATCCAGCGTGGTGACTTCCTCGGTGCGGATAGTTCCCTCGAATCCGGCATCGGCGAGTGCCTTCTCCGCATCACTGAGGGTCTGTCCCTCAACCCGTGGCATCTTAATTTGGTTACCACGCGAAACGTGCAGCTCAACCGTCGTACCGACAGTGAGCTCCGAGCCCTTCTGCGGAACCTCAATGACGGTTCCCTGCTTCTCAGCGGAGTCCACCTCTACCACTTCGACAACGAAACCAGCGGATTCGAGGGTCGTGCGGGCGGAATCCAAAGTCTGACCAGTGACATCCGGAACAGTCTTGGTCTCGATACCGGAGGAGACAGTCAAGGTTACGCGGGTTCCCTTCGATACCTGAGAACCGGCAGCTGGAGACTGCTCGATAACATTGCCGCGCGGAACGTCCTCATTCGGTTCCTCTTGCAGCTTTGGATTGACGACAAGCCCCGCCTCCTCGAGCAGGCGGCGAGCTTCCTCGGCCTGTTTGTCGCGCACATCCGGCACATTAGTCAACTCCGGGCCCGAAGATACGCGCAGCTTGATGCGAGATCCCTGCGGCAACCCCGATCCGACACCCGGTTCCGTGGCGATCACCGTGTCTCGGGGGACATCTGGGTTCGGCTCATCGACGCGGTTGACTACAAAACCAGCCTCCTCGAGAACCTGCGTTGCCTCATTGACATTTAGACCCTCGACCTGCGGAATGGCAACGGTCTCGACCTCGGTGGACGAGTTGAAGAGCTGGTAGGCGCCGTAGCCGACACCGCCGAGAGCCACCATTGCAGCAGCCACCAGCGCGACAGTCTTTCCTGCGCCGCCTTTCTTTTTCTCGGGCTCGTCAGTGTTAGCGATCTGAGCAGGGGCCTCCGACTGGTCCGCTGCTTCCTTCGGTTCAGGAGCGGGAGCAGGGACAGGGGCCGGAGTTGCCTGCTGTGCAGGGGTCACCCGAGTCTCAGCATCCGACGGAGCTGCCGGAAGGAATTCGGTGGTCTTCGCGTCGTCGTCATGCGCGCCGTGGTGCGCCAGCGCCAACGGATCCTCGCCGCGTGCAAGACGACGCAAATCCTGGGCGAAGTCCTCTGCGGTGTCGTAGCGCTCCATCGGATCCTTGGCCATCGCGGTCAACAGCACCGCGTCGAGGCCCTGAGCCGTGTTCGGGTCGGTGTTGAGCTTCCCCGAAGGGCGCGGCGGCTGATCCTGAACATGCTGGTAAGCGACAGAAAGAGGGGTTTCACCGGTGAATGGCGGGGCGCCCGTGACAGCCTCGAAAAGTACGCAACCGACAGCGTAAATATCAGAACGTGCATCGGCGGTCTTACCGCGCGCCTGCTCCGGCGAAAGGTACTGCGCGGTACCCAGCACGGCCGCAGTCTGCGTCATCGTGGTGGAATCACCGAGCGCGCGAGCGATGCCGAAGTCCATCACCTTCACCTTGCCGGTGTTGGTCAGCATGATGTTCGCCGGCTTGATGTCACGGTGAATGATGCCGGCATGGTGGGATGCCGTCAGTGCGTCACACACCGATGCCATTATCGACGTGGCTTTCTTCGGGTCGAGCCGCCCCTCACGACGAACAAGGTCACGCAGCGTCTCACCCTGAATCAGCTCCATGACAATGAAAGGCACACGCCCCATCGGGCTATCCGTCTCGCCGGTGTCGTACACCGACACGATAGACGGGTGATTCAGTAGTGCTGAGTTTTTCGCTTCACGACGGAACCTTGCGAGGAAGTTCTCATCCCTGGCAAGGTCGGCCCTCATCATCTTGACCGCGACAGAGCGACCGAGAACAGTATCTTCAGCTCGGTAAACATCGGACATGCCGCCAACGCCAATGAGCTCGCCGAGCCGATAACGGCCGGAGAGGAGATCGTCATTGCCAGACATTGTTCGTCAGTCCCTTCGGAAGGATTTCCACCAAAACATCTTGTACCTGAATATTACTGTGCATCTGGAGTCCCCAAGGTATTACCGGACCCATTTTCCGGGGGCAGTTGAATGCCGGGCAGACCACCGCCAGTGGAGTCGTCGCTATTGTCGTTGCCCGAATCCTGAGTCGGTTCGGAGGTATCCGGGGCGGTCTCGCTGGTGTCCTGTTCAGTGGAGCTGTCAGAAGCACCATCATTGTTGCCACCGTAGTTTTCACCAGAGTTGTCGCCGTAGCTGCCACCGTCGTTATTTCCCCAGTTACCGGAATTGTCGTCCGACCAACCGGAACCGTTGCTGGAGTCAGAGTTTTCTTCCGTAGTTTGCTGCTGTGACTGGTTCGGAATGTACTGCTCCAAGTTTGGAATGGTTGGCAGTGAACCGGTTGTCGACAGCGAATAGACAACAGCGATAGCACCGGCCAGTAACACTAGCAGTACCAACAGCACAATGCTGCCGCAGCCACAACCGCAGCCGCTGCGCTTCTTTGCCGGCTTTCGCTGCCGAGTGGGTTGCTGCGGTGGCCGCTGTGGCTGCTGCTGTGGTTGCGACACCGGCATGGGCGGTCGCGTCATGGCACCGAGTTCGGTGGTCGCCGGGTTGGCAGCGTTGGATTGACGGTGCACCGTTGGGGTCACACCACGCGGCTGCGGTGGGCGGTGCCCCGCGCGCACTCGCAAAACAGCCTGTGCCAGCTCGCGGCCATCGGCATAGCGACGCTGCGGATCCTTGCGCAGCATAATGCCGATAAGTTCGCGGATATGCGGATTGACCGTCGGCGCCAACGCAGGCGGTGCCTCGTTGATGTGTGCCACGGCAACCGCGACGGTGGAGTCGCCCTGGAAGGGGCGGGCGCCGGCCACCATTTCGTAGGCGACACAGCCAAGCGAGTAAATGTCAGTCGCCGGACTCACCTGTTTGCCCTGCGCCTGCTCCGGTGAGACATACTGCGCGGTACCGACGACCATGCCGGTACGCGTCAGAGGCACCGCTTCGGCGGCCTTGGCAATGCCAAAGTCGGTAATCTTCACGGTGCCCTCCGGCGTCACCAGCAGGTTGCCCGGCTTAATGTCGCGGTGGACAAGGTTCGCAGCGTGAATTGCCGACAGGCCGTGCGCAGTCTGCTCCAGCACGTCGAGCATCAGGTGCTCTGGCAGGGTGCGACGTCGCTGCAGCACCTGCGACAGAGATTCGCCACGGATGTACTCCATGACGATGTAACACGCGCCGTGGCTGCCGATATCGCCTTCCTCGTACGTGACAATCTTCACCACGTTTGGGCTGTTGACGCTGCGTGCAGCAGCGGCTTCGTTCTGGAAACGCTGCCGGAACTCGTAATTGTCCGAGTACTCCTGATTCAGAAGTTTGATCGCAACTAGTTCGCCGCTGGTGGCGTCGTCGGCAAGCCAGACGGTGGACATACCGCCACGGCCGAGCAGACGGCGGACGTGATATCGGTCGCCGACGATGTCTTGAACTTGGTGGGCATCCATGCTTATCAACCCGCCTGTTCGACCGCGTCAATGAGCGCACGGCCAATCGGGGCAGCAACGGAGGCGCCGGTAGCGCCCTGGCCTTGACCGCCACCGTTTTCCACGACGACAGCCACGGCGACATCGGAGTCCGGAGCGAAGGCGATGTACCAAACATGCGGTGCGTACTCGCCGCGGACAGCACCGTGTTCCGCGGTACCGGTCTTGGAGGCGATACGTGAACCGTTACCGCCCGAATGCGACTCGGAACCGCGCATCAGCTCAGTTACGGTTTCTGCGATCTCCGGCGAAATCGCCTCGTCGGCTTCAATCGGCTTGAAGGACTTGATCTCGGAGAGGTCGGCACCGCGCACCGATTTGATGATCTGGGGTTCCATGCGCACGCCGCCGTTGGCAATCGTGGCGGCGATGATGGCGTTGTCCAGTGGTGTAAAGGACACGTCGCGCTGACCAATGGAGGTTTGCCCCAGCGAGGACTGATCCGGAATCTCACCGACGGTGGAGGGCTGAATCGGCAGGCCCGCGTCGTCGTGGGTCTCACCGATGCCGAATCGCTTGGCGACGTCCTTGAGCGCATCGGCCCCGTACTGCATACCGAGCTCCGCGAACGCCGTATTACAGGACTGTGCGAAAGCCTGGCGGAGAGTCGTAGTAGCCCCGCCACAGGTCGAGCCACCGTAGTTTTCCAACGTGGTGGTGGTATCCGGCAGCGTAATCTGCGGTGCGCCAGTGACCGAGGTGTCCGGGGAGGCGCCTTGCTCCAGTGCCGTGACCGTGGTCAACACCTTGAAAGTGGAACCCGGCGGCAGCGGACGCTGAGTGGCGTGGTTGAGCAGCGGTGCGCCCTCATTGTTATTGAGGGACTGCCAGGTACTCTCGTCGCCGGCCGCGATGTCATTCGGGTTGAACGACGGTGTGGAGGCCATCGCGAGAATTTCACCCGTCGATGGGCGAATGGCGACGGCGGAGCCGACGTAGCCGCGTTCAGCGAGTTGTTGGTACGCAGTCCGCTGAGCGTTCGGCAACAGCGTCAGCTCTGCGGAAGCCCCAGAAGGTTCCTTGCCCGTGACCATGTCGAGGGCGCGGGAAGTAAACAGCGAAGGGTCGCTGCCGTTCAAGATTCCGTTTTGAGAGCGTTCGATACCGGCGGAGCCGTAGATGTCCGACAGGTATCCGACCACCGCGGCATATGCCTCCGGGTCGGTGTCGTAGCTGCGGTCATAGAAGCCGTTCTCGCCCTTGACCGAGTGGGCCAGAATGTCGCCGTCAGTGGTGATCTGGCCGCGAGGTTTGGACTTTTCCTCCAGGAACTGGCGGCTATTCAGCGGATTGTGGGCGTACTTATCCTGCTGGAAGCCCTGGATGTAGGTCAGGTTCGCCAGTAGAAGAACGAAGAGCCCGAGTACGACAACAAAGATTTGGCGAATGGTCTTATTCATCTACTGGTTCACCCCCTGAGCTGCGTTGGCATTGTCGTTGAGGCCAGAAGGGGTGCTTGGAATGCCCCAGGGGCGGTTGGCCTCGTCAGAGACGCGCAGCACGATGGCCAACATGATGTAGCTGGCCAGCAGTGAGGAACCACCGGCTGACATGAACGGTGTAGTCAGACCGGTTAGTGGCATCAGCTTGGAAACACCGGCTGCAACCACGAACAGCTGAATGGCCATCGAGAATGCGATGCCGGCTGCCAGCAGCTTGCCGAAGGAATCACGTACCGCCAAGCTCGCCGAAATACCGCGCGAAATCAGAATCGCGAACAGCAGGATGATGGCACTCAGACCGGTAAAACCGAGCTCCTCGCCAAAGGCGGAGAGGATGAAGTCAGAGTGTGCCACCGGAATGTTCTGTGGGTAGCCCTGACCCAGACCGGTGCCACCGATGCCACCCCAGCTCATGCCGAACAGCCCCTGGGAGAGCTGGTAGCCACCCTCGTCGTAGGAACCCAACGGATCCAGGAAATGCGTGACTCGCGCCTGAATCTTGTCCGAAACCATGTAGACACCGACAACACCGATGGTCACCAGCCCCATGCCGATGATGAGCCAGGAACCACGACCGGTGGCAGCGTAGAGCATTGCCAGCACAGTGCCGAAGAGCACCAGCGCCGGACCAAAGTCATTCTGCAGAGCCATGATGACAGTAGCGATGCCCCAGATCAGCAGAATCGGGCCCAGATCGCGAACACGCGGGAAATCAATGCCCAGGAAACGCTTACCCGCCACATTGAACAGCGAGCGCTTATTCACCAGCAGCTGTGCGAAGAAGATCAGCAACATGACCTTGGCAAACTCACCAGGCTGCATGGAAAACGGGCCGATGGAAATCCAGATGCGGGCATCAGCATTAATCGACGACGGCCACACCAGCGGCAGCGCCAACAGAATCAAGCCGCCGAGACCCAGCAGATACGAGTACTGCGACAGTGAGTGATGGTTGCGCAGCAGGACGATCACGCCGATAAACAGTGCGACACTGAGCACGGTCCACATGATCTGGTTGCGCACTAACGAGGTGTCATTGGCCAGGTCGAGGCGGTGAATCATCACCAACCCCAAGGCATTGAGAGTGGCTGCAACCGGCAGCATCACCTGATCGGCGTTGGGCGCCACAAAGGTCAGTGCGATATGCGCCACTGCAAAGATTACAAAGAATCCGCCAATGATGTAAAAGACATCGGCGGTCAGAGAGTTGCCCTGAGCCAGTTCCAGCGAAATAAGTGCCAAAAGCAACAATCCTGCCGACAGCAGCAGCAGGAGCATTTCCTTCATCCGAAGCTGTCGCTTCGCGGTAGTTTCACTCATTTTCGCACCTGCCTACAGTTGACTCCTGGCTTCGAACCCAGCTTTTCATCCTTCTTGTCGGCGGAAGTTGCGTCCTTGTCGTCGTCGGACACGGACAGACATACCGGCAGTGCCGACTCCGCCAAACGGCCAATCTGGTCGCTGACACCGTCGTAGGAATCAGCCGGCAGACCTTCCAGCGAATTGCGTGCCGCCGGCGAGAGATCTTCCGGCGTCATGATGTGGCAGTCGACCTTCTCCTTCGGCGTCCCGGCCGGAGGCAGCTGAACTTTGTTGTCATCGGTCAAACAGATGAACTGATGCGGCTCTTGCAGATCGAAGCCCAGCAAACTACCGGGCACGCCATGCATCAACTGCACCTGCCCGTCGACCACCGCGAGATGATACATCGACTCCTTCTTCTGCCAGCCCCAAATACCAAGGCCGACCAAACCGGCCACCAGCACCAGCACCACAGAAACAACTAGCCACTTGCCCTTGGAAGCCTTCTTCTCCGGCGCCGAAGTCACTGCAATTTCCTGCGACTTCCGCGGGCGGAGTGCCGCCGCGCGACCCGCTGCCGTATTAGGGCGGGGGAGTTCCTCCTCCGCACTCTGCAGGGCACCGACCAGGGCGGGCTCGTAAGGCGTGCGTGCCGACGAATCGACAACATCGGCAACCACCACGGTGATGTTGTCCGGACCACCGGACTTCAACGCGTAGTCAATGAGCTTGGTAGCGGCCTCGTCCGGAGTCCCCTCCGAGAGCACATCCTTGATGGTGTCCGCGGACACCGGATCGGACAGGCCATCCGAGCACAGCAGGTAGCGATCGCCCTCGTGGACATCGCGATAAGACAAAGTAGGCTCCACCGGGCGACCGGTGAGAGCCTTCAAAATCAGTGAGCGCTGAGGGTGAATTGCCGCCTCTTCTTCGGTGAGATTGCCCTCGTCCACCAGCGACTGCACATAAGTGTCATCCCGGGTAATGCGGATGAGCTCCCCGTCGCGCAGCAGATAGCCACGCGAGTCACCGACATGGCACATGCCCAGGCGGGTGCCGTCGAAAAGCAGAGCAGTCAGCGTAGTGCCCATGCCTTGCGTAGAGGGGTTCTGCTCAATTTCATCCGCAATGGAATTATTGCCCTCTATGCAGGCGCTGCGCAGGGACTCGAGCAAATCGGGGCCGGGCTGATCATTGTCCAGCCGAGAGACAGCCGCAATCATCAGCTGGGATGCGATTTCCCCGGCGGCGTGGCCACCCATGCCGTCGGCAAGCGCGAGCAGACGCGAACCCGCATAGGCGGAGTCCTCGTTGTTCTGTCGGATGAGGCCGCGGTCAGAGCGGGCCGTGTAATTCAGAGCAAGACTCATGGTTGCAACCTCAAAGTTGTACGGCCAATACGAAATTCCATACCCGAAGCCAGTCGTTCCGGCTGTTCCACGCGCTGACCATTGAGGAATGTGCCATTGCGGGAGTCCAGATCCTCCAGGTACCAGATGCCGTCGCGGTTGATGACGCGAGCGTGCTGGCCCGAGGCGAAATCATCGTTGAGGACGAAGGCATTCGACTCTGAACGGCCGATAGTGATGTCGCGTTGGTTGTTTAGGTTCATGCGCGAACCCGCCAGCGGCCCGGAGGTGACAAGGAGCTGATGTGGAGTCTGCGAGCGCTGGAAACGCTTGGCCGGAGCGCTGCTGGTTTGCCGAAGCGGGCGCAGCGGAGCCGAACCTATTGTTTCTGTACGCAGGGTGCGAAGCGTCATCCAAATGAAAAACCACAGGACGACCAGCACGCCGATGCGCGAAAGCAGAAAAACGATAGCTTCCACGTCCGAGGAACCTCCTTATATAGAGCTGGTGGGTCCGCAACCGAACACACGGACGTAATTATTCCAGGAATGTGTCGGCAAACCTAGGGTAGTGGCATTTGAATCTAGTGAACCTCACTACTTAGCGGATCTAAATCAGCGGATTTAACTAGCGGATCTGAACTTCGAGAACAGAATGTCCAAGCGAGATCTCGTCGCCGTCGGCCAGCAGCCAGTTATCAATGGGTTCGCCATTGACAATGGTTCCGTTGGTCGAATGCAAATCGACGAGCACCGCATCCTGGCCATCCCACGTGATTTCGGCATGCTGGCGGGAAACACCAGTGTCCGGGAGGCGGAAGTCGGAAGCGGTGCCGCGGCCGATGATGTTCGAACCATGGCGCACCTCGAATACGCGCGAGGAGCCGTCCTGCAACAGCAGGGTGATGGTCTTTTCCTGGGACTGGTCTTCGTCCACGGCCGAGTTGCTCAGCTCAGTTGCCGCTTCCGGGTCGGCGGTAGGCGCGGGACGGGAAGCGGTGGGGAACTGCTCAGCTTCCGGCTGTGGGTGGTAGGCGGCAGAGGTCTCGGCGGCTTGGGGTTCGTCATCGCTTTGCGACGGGGCTGCGTCAGTGTTGGCATCATCAGCGCTGTCGTCGAATGGAACGAACTCCGAAGTGCTTACGGTGTCCTCGGTGAAAGTGCTGGCCGTCTTCAGCTGACCGGTGTGGAGCGACTCCACTGCCTGCAGGTGGACGCTGATGGTACCGGTGAAACCCCAGCCGTTGTTACGGCAGTAGCGCGTCATGCGGTCAGCCAATTGATTCGGCAGGTTGGGCTCTGATGCGGAGAGGTTTTTGTAATCGGCGGCGCTGATGCCAATGCGGAAATCATTGGGTGCCAAGTACTGACCGTTGGCGTCCTGCATCAGGAAATCTTCAATTTCCTGCTTCAGGCATTCTTCTAACTCATTCGGGACAACCTTGCCGCCGAACACGCGCGCAAAGCTGTTGTCGAGCCCGCGCTGAAGCGAGCTATCGAGCTTGCGGATGCGTCCTAGGAAATCCATCTGACTAAAGAAATTCGCCTTCTCCCGCCAAACCGCGGCGGGTTACGTGAAAAATGTGCATAAAAATTATCGATACTTTAGCAACAGTATAGAGCCCTACACCTTCAGTTAAGGGCTAGGAACTGCTGAGGTTTATCAAATAGTGACGACGCTTGTGAAATAAGTGGCTGTTGCTAAGTGCGAAAAAGACGTTTTAAAAGTGGTGAAAAGTGGTGAAAAACGCGCGCTGGCCTGGGGATTTGGTGGTGTATTAGCGCGGGGTGTTATAGTTCTATTCGTTCCCACGGGCGAGTGGCGGAATGGCAGACGCGCTGGCTTCAGGTGCCAGTGTCCTTTACGGACGTGGGGGTTCAAGTCCCCCTTCGCCCACAGCGAAGATCCTCGGAAGTGTAAAAGCTTCCGAGGATTTTTTGTTTGCGGTGGCGGTTGGAGTGGGGCTTGGGGGTTAAGTAAAGAAAAGTGTGTCTTTTCCGG
>NZ_KV798509.1:0-114909 GCF_001809695.1 Corynebacterium sp. HMSC063A05
CCCGGAAAAGACACACTTTTCTTTACTTAACCCGACATGAGCGCAGGCAGAGCCAATACCGCGCGCATAAGTGCCCGAAAACCATCGACAAGTCGGGCAGACAAAAAGACCCGCACCTTATCGGTGCGGGTCTGCTTTGTGCGCCCGAAGGGATTCGAACCCCTAACCTTCTGATCCGTAGTCAGATGCTCTATCCGTTGAGCTACGGGCGCATTTTGTTGTTATTCAGCGGCTCTGGGGTAATTCCCTCGGCCCCTGCAACGAATAGATACTTTACTCATCCTGCGAAGTTTTACAAAATCGCCTGTTCAAGCAACCTTTTTGGGCGCTTATTCAAGTACATATTCGTTGCACATTAACAACAGGTTTCGTTGCGGTTACCCCGGTCTAACCGACCCCGAGGCCAGCACCGGCGCGGACCGGAGAAACCGAGGAACTACTCGCCGCGGACCCAGCGGACAGCGTTGCCGAAGATGTCCTGCTCACCAATGCCCGGAATGTTGCGCATCAGGCCCTCGCGGAAACGCTCCGGGTGGCCCATCTTGCCCAGGATCCTGCCGTCGGCACTGACAATGCCCTCAATGGCGTAGGAGGAACCGTTCGGGTTGGCTGGCGCTGCCATCGTCGGCACGCCCTCGGCACCACCGTCGGCATCGCCACCAGTATCGACGTACTGGAAAGCGACCTGACCGGCCTCAAACAGTCGGCGAGCCTCGTCCTCGGAAACCACGAAACGGCCCTCACCGTGAGAAACCGGCATGAGGTGGGTCTGGCCCGGCTCGAAACCGCGCAGCCACGGGGAATTCACGGTTGCCACGCGGGTGGTGGCGATGCGGGAAACGTGGCGCAGCTGGCGATTGTGGGCCAGGGTCGGCGAGTCCTCGCGGAGCTGCGCCGGGTCACCATACGGCAGGAAACCGGACTTGACCAGCGCCTGGAAACCGTTACAAATACCGAGCACGAGACCGTTTCCGGCCACGAACTCCTTGACGGCGGCTGCGACATCGTCGGAACGCAGGAACGCGGCGATGAACTTAGCCGATCCGTCCGGCTCATCACCCAGGGAGAAGCCACCGGAGAACGCCAGGATGTCAGCGTCCTTGAGCTTCTCGATGAACGCCTTCGTGTCCTCCGCCAGCATTGCCGGGGTCAGGTTGCGGATCACGTGGAACTCGTAGGTAGCGCCAGCCGCGACGAATGCTTCGGCCATGTCGTATTCGGAGTTGGTACCCGGGAAGACCGGCAGCAGCACGTGGACATCCTTCTTGCCCGGGCTCTGCAGGTCGGTCTCGGTTTCGTTGACCTGGTTGGCGAACTCCGGCAGGGCCTCACTCTCGTACTCATTGAGCGGGAAGACCTCACGGTAACCGGACTCCATCGCTTCCAGAGCCTCAGCGACCGTGAAGGACTCCGCACCGAAGCGCAGCGTGCCCGACTCGTCGGTGGCACCAATCTTCACGGCCCCCGCAACGCCCCCCGCACCAGCCCCCGCACCAGCACCCTCAACAGCCTGACCAGCCGGAACAGCCACAACGATGGAACCCAGCGGAGCCTCCGTCAGCGATACCTCAAGGCCCACGCCATTGCCCACAGCCATGTTGACCAGAGTCGCGGCCAGATCCGCGTTGGTAACAGCCGAGGCCGCAGCCGGACGCAGCTCACGCACAGCGGCAAATAGTTCGTTGAGCTGCTCGTAGTTCGGTTCCCCGGACTCGAGCGGCTTGTGCGCAAACAGGTAGAGGTCGAAGTTACCGGCCGGGATTGCAGCGGATATGGCGTCGGTCTCGTCCATCGCGGCAACTGCGAAGGTCACCAGTGTCGCCGGCACGTGCAGGTCCTCGCCGTAGGTGCCGGACATGGAGTCCTTACCGCCAATGGCCGCAACCTGGAAGCCGTCCTGAGCCTCCAGTAGGCCGAGCAGAGCCTGCGCAACCTCGCCCCAGCGCTGCGGATCCTGATCCAGGCGCTGGAAGTACTCCTGCACACTCAGCCAGGCACCGCGCGGATCGCCACCGGCCGCTGCGAGCTTAGCCAGTGCCTCCACGACGGAGTAGGAGCCCATGAGGTACGGGGACTCGTCGGCAAGCGATGGCGAGTAACCCCAAGTCATGACGGACGCGGTGCTCGTGCCGCCATCGACCGGCAGCGTCTGGATCGACGCCTGCTCGTCGGTTTTCTGCGTCGCACCACCGTATGGCATGAGCACGGTGGAGCGGCCGACGGTCGAGTCGAACTGCTCGATCATGCCCTCCTGGGAGCCCGCCGTCGCCGCACGCAGCGACTCCAGCACGCTCGCCGGTGCCTGCTTTACGACGCCGCCCTCCGCAGCAACCATCTCGACGTTCTGGGCGCGGTCAGCGCCGTTGGTGTCGATAAACTCACGGGAGAGGTCGAAGACAACCTCGTCGCCCATGAACATGCGCAGACGGCCGGTGTCAGTGATATCTGCCAGCGCGACTGCCTCGATGTTCTCTTCGGCAGCGGCGGCGATGATGAAGTCGGCGTCCTCCGGGCGCACGACCAGCGCCATGCGCTCCTGGGACTCGGAAATTGCAATCTCGCGAGCATTCAGACCGGCGTACTTCAGTGGCACGCGCTCGAGGTGAATGTCAATGGAGTCAGCCAGCTCACCGACCGCAACGGACACGCCACCAGCGCCGAAGTCATTACAGCGGACAATCTTGGTAGCGACATCCTCGCGGCGGAACAGGCGCTGAATCTTGCGCTCGTTGACCGGGTTACCCTTCTGCACCTCGGCGCCGGAGCGGCCCAGCGAGTCCTCATCGTGGGCCTTCGACGAGCCGGTCGCACCGCCGACACCGTCACGGCCGGTGCGGCCACCGAGCATGATCACCACATCGCCCGGCGCAGGCTCAAGGCGCTTGACGTTGTCTGCCGGGGCAGCGGCGACGACGGCACCGAGTTCCATTCGCTTAGCGACGTATCCCGGGTGGACCAGCTCGCGCACACCAGTGGTGGCCAGACCGATCTGGTTGCCGTAAGAGGAGTAGCCGGCTGCGGCACGAGAGGAAATATCGCGCTGTGGCAGCTTGCCCTCGAGGGTCTGCTCGCGCGGGGTGTTGATGTCACCTGCGCCGGACAGACGCATGGCCTGATAGACCCAGGAACGGCCTGACAGCGGGTCACGGATTGCGCCGCCGAGACAGGTGGAGGCGCCACCGAACGGCTCGATTTCGGTCGGGTGGTTGTGGGTCTCGTTCTTGAACATGAGCAGCCACTTGCGGTCATCGCCCTCGACGTCGACATAGACGGAGCAGGCGTTGATTTCCTCGGAAACTTCCTGGTCATCCATCACGCCCGTGCGACGCAGTTCGCGGCCCATGATGGTGCCCATGTCCATCAGGGTGCGTGGCTTGTGAGTGCGGCCGTTGAGTTCACGCAGCTCGTCGTAGCGACGCAGCGCGCGATCCAACTGCGCGGCAAAGCGCGGCTCGTTGTTCTCGATGGAGGTCAGCTCGGTGTTGAAGGTGGTGTGGCGGCAGTGGTCCGACCAGTAGGTATCCAGTGCGGACAGCTCCACCTCGGTCGGAGTGCGGCCCTCGGAGCGGAAGTAATCCTGGATGGTTTTCAGATCGGCCAGCGACATTGCCATGCCCTCGGCTGCGAGCAACTCGGCCAGGCCTTCGTCATCCAGCTCGGTGAAGCCCGGGTACTCCTTCAGCGGCTCAATCTCGCCCATGCTCGGACGGCGCAGGACGTTCAGGTTCTTCTCCCCCGACTCGACCGGGTTAATGAGGAAGGAGCGTACGGCGTCATTCACCGGAGCGTCGAAAACATACAGCGTTGCCGAGGTAATCTGCGCGCGGGTTTCCGGGCGGAGTAGACGCAGGGCCTGCTCGGCGGCATCGGCACGCTGGTCGTACTGGCCAGGAAGAGGCTCGACAGCAAGGTAGTTCCCCAGCTCGGCGGGGGTCGGGAGCTCGGCCAGCTCGTCGACACGCGAATCAGCAACTACCGACTCACGCAGCGCGACGAGGTCCTCCTCCGTCGCATCGAAAGCATCGTAGAGATAGTAGATTGCCACCTCACCGTCCTGGCCGATCGAGGACAGCAGCGTAGCTTCCTCATTGCGGAACTCGGGCTTACGGCGAACGGCTAGACGGGCGTCCATCAAGGCTCCTATCGAAATACGGGGAGGGCAACCGGGGTCTAAGTCTATTGCAACTGTTCAGGATAGGAAAATGTCCCCCGGTGTGCGAGGCGGCGCGGGGCGGAAGCCCCGATTGACCAAGTACAAGGCCAGGCTAATCGGATTCGGCCAGGCAAAGGCTGCGCGGGGGTGTTGGAGGTACGGCCGTGGCGGCTCAGGGAGGTGGTGAGTCGGGCGGCAGGTCCGGGTTGGTGCCTGTTGTTGCGCGTTGCTACCTGTTGCTGCGCGTTGCTGAGGCAAGGGAGCTGGTTCGTTGTCTTATCGATGCATAGTTCACCCATCGATTCGCTATAGCCTGGCCACAAGTGAACAGCGCATCGACAAGTGCACACGTAGCACCCACAGCGCGCGCATAAGTGGCGCAAAACCATCGACAGGTCACGAGAAACCATCGATAAGTGACCGAACCCTGGCCACAAGTGAAGGATCGCGCTGCCCCGCCCCGCAATGCCTCGGCTCGCGCTGCACTGCCAGGTAATAAAAACAAAAAGACCCGCACCTACAAGGTGCAGGTCTACATGGTGCGCCCGAAGGGATTCGAACCCCTAACCTTCTGATCCGTAGTCAGATGCTCTATCCGTTGAGCTACGGGCGCGTGTGGCGGAGGCGAGAGGATTCGAACCTCCGGCCCGTCGCAAGACAGGCAACTCCTTAGCAGGGAGCCCCATTCGGCCGCTCTGGCACGCCTCCAAAACCACTGGCATCGATCCCGCTTCAGCAAAGCTGTTCGCCATTGCGTTGGCAAGACCAAATAACCGCAGCCAATCCTACAGAACACAAGAATTGAAAAGCAAAACACCCGCGAAGCCACCGAATACGGCACCACAAATAGCGACCACACCTTGGGATTTTGCGGGGATTTTGTACTGCCCAATCCGGACCATGTTCTACAGTTAGGCCTATGACCAACGATGCATCTTCAGTTCAGCCCAAAACCCGTGCCGACCTCGAACAGGTTCCGGCCTATGTTCCGGGCAAGACTGTGCCCGGCGCGCTGAAGATTGCGTCCAATGAAATGACCCAACCGCCGCTACCCTCGGTGGTGGAGGCCATCTCGCAGACCATCTCTGACCCAACTACCAGTCCGAACCGCTACCCGGACATGGGCGCGGTTGACCTGCGCATTAAGCTCGGCGAACACCTGCGCCTGCCCATGGAGCAGGTCGCGGTCGGCTGCGGCTCCTCCGCTCTGTGCCTGCAGCTTGTGCAGGCCACCTGTGCGGATGGGGATGAGGTCGTGTTCCCGTGGCGCAGTTTCGAGGCCTACCCCATTCTCGCTCGCGTCGCCGGGGCTACTCCGGTGCCGGTGCCGCTGGATGCGCAGGGTCGCAATGACCTCTCAGCTATGGCTGCCGCTATCACCGACCGCACACGTCTGGTTTTCGTCTGTAACCCCAACAACCCAACGGGCACGACCGTCACTCGCGAGGCATTTGCGGAGTTTATGGCGCAGGTTCCGGGCGATGTTGTGGTTGCTCTCGACGAGGCCTACATCGAGCTGGTGGACGAGGCCACTCACGCCGCTACCCCGTTGGCTCATGAGCTGCTGGATACCTACCCCAACCTGGTTGGCTTGCGCACATTCTCCAAGGTCTACGGCCTGGCCGGGCTCCGCGTGGGCTACATGTTCGGTCCGGAGAAGCTTGTGGAGGCCGTGAATAAGGTCGCTATCCCCTTCTCCGTAAACACTCTTGCGCAGATCGCCGCGCTCACCTCGCTGGACGCACAGGAAGAGCTCACCGCCCGCATCGCCGAGGTCCGCGCACAGCGCGTCGCTGTCACCGAGGCCATCAACGCCGCCACCGGCCGCGAGACGGTGCTGCCGAACTCGCAGGCCAACTTCATTTGGATTGGTGAGGATCGGATTGCCGATCTCTCTTTGCTTGACGACGTCTCGGTGGCCACCACCACGGATCTCGGTGACTTCTTGGCGCAGCGCAACATTCTCATCCGCTGCTTTGCCGGCGAAGGTGCTCGCATCACCATCACTACCGAGGAAGAGACCTCGCAGCTGCTGGCTGCGCTAGGAATTGAGCACTAGCAGCTATCGCTCAGCTAGCAGGTGCCGGCGCGGCCAGTGGTTGCGCCACCACTGCGCTCAATCGCCTTTGCGATGCGGTCGAGCATCTGCTGGCCGGTCTCATAGGTGCCGTCGTCAGGCTGGGCTGCGATAGCGACACCAACGAAGGTGCCCGGCTTCTTGCCCGGCAGATAGCCGAACTGCCGCACAAGGTAGACGCCTTCATCATCGGGGCCCCAACCGCCCTTGAAGTGGGCACCGCGGATGCGTCCGAGGCCGTAGGACTGCTCGTCGGCAATCTGCCCCATGAGGTCAGCAACCTTTGGGCCCTCCTCGATGCACTGCAAATTGGCGCCGAAAACGGCTTGGTCGCGCAAATCCCACTGCGTCTGTCCGAAGACGGTGTATTGCGCGCGGATGCGGTCAGTGCCCATGACGGTGCGGGTGTCGTGGCCCTCTCGAAGGATTTTATTGGTGGTCTCGCCTGCGGTCGCGTCATCTCCCAGGGAGTACCACATGGACTCAGCCGCGTCGTTGTCGGAAACCGTGATTGCAGATTCCACCTGCGCGTCCACGCCCAATTGGCGCACATAAGCCACTGCGATTGGCACCTTGGAGGTAGACCAGGCCGGACCAGTTTTGAAATCCCCCGTGGAAACCACTTCGGAATCTTTATCCGGCGTTGCCAGAGCGGCGCCGGCCAAACCACCGAATTCCTTTTGCGCGGACTTCACGGCCTCGACAACTTCGCGAGGCATCTCACCGGGCACAACTTTCCCGCCGGAGGATGCGCCTCCGGGGCCGTCGTCAAGCGAATTGGACAGCGTCGGCGAGGGCATCGACGAGTCGGAGTTGGTGCCGATGGTGCAGGCGCTAAGACCGAGCGTGACGACGGCGGTTGCGGCCAGAGCTACTCGGAGACGTTTAGACAATGTGCACCGTCGCATTCGTACCGCCGGTGCAGGTGACAACCTCACCGTTATCGCGGCAGGTCATGGTGTAAGTCTTGCCAGTTGTTGGGCTGCTAGCGGTGACAGTACCGTTGAGCTTCTTCGTAAGTTGGTACTGCTCAACGAAGGAATTGCGCACGTTGGTGGCAAACGGGCAGGTTGTCGTGTTACCTCCGACATTTTCTGCATATACCAAGTTCAAATCACCCGAATCACCCGAGCCGGAGCAGTGGCGCCAACTCGATGGCGGCTGGAATCCCTCAGCGCGACGCTTCTTCTCAGCGGTCGACGACGTGGAGGAATCCTCAGTTCTAGCGGACTGAACCGACTGGGATGAGTTGCTGCCGGCTGAATTCACTCCCTTCGAATCGGAGAAGTAGAAGAAGGCCATTGCGCCGGCGAGGAGGGAAACCGCAACGAGCGCCAGGACAATAACCGCGATGGTCAGCCCCTTATTGTCATTGCTCGGTGCAGCAGCCGGCCCAGCTTGCGGGCCAGGGACATAGGGGGCGGGGCGGTACGGTTCAGGCTGCTGGGACTGTTGATACTGCTGCAGATACTGCGTTTGCCCCTCAGCCTGCTCCCACTGTGCCCCATCCACAGCGCTCCACGCATTTGCCGGCGTATCTGCAGAGGGCTGATCATCTGACGCGTCCGGATTTATGCTCCACTCACCGAACGAGTCGTCCGAGTGGTTGCTCCGATTCGTTGCCATTGTTCGACCTTTTCCCTCAATACCGTCCGCCAGTTTGACGCTGGGTTTGTATTACAGCAAGACCGAGCTTACCGGTTTTGGCAAATTGCCCGTATTGTTTCAGGCCACAACGGTTTCGGGTCCATGTCATGCAGCTTTTCCACCGAGTGCCCCGGGTTGAAGTGGATTTCAGTTCCTGTATTCAACGAACCGTCGGCAATCGCGTCGGCGCCCCCTTGGCGATGGTGTCATTGACCACCAGTTCCTGAGCATGTGCGATACTGCCGAATCCCGCACATGTCCGCGCATGTCATACCTGCGGCCGGAGAGAATGCAGCAATGCGCGCAATACCGCGGTTACGTACGGTACGACTATCCGTCGCTGACCCCACCACATACGCCAATTTTGAAGACAAATGAAGAAACCCCCCAGTAGAACAACTACCGAGGGTTTCCATCTGCGGAAGCAGGGGGATTTGAACCCCCGGAGGTGTGACCCTCGCTGGTTTTCAAGACCAGTGCATTCGGCCGCTCTGCCATACTTCCAACGACAACATCATAACCGCATACCGCCGTGAGGCAGCAAACGCCCTCATAACACCCCTTGCCAGCACCTTTCGCTAGTCTTCTCATCCCAAACCACACCCCAAGCATCCACCTCTACAGACATAACTATTTTTGCTAATTGCAAAAGAGCTTGAAATACCGCGTGCATAACCAGTTTTTGCATTACCTTTGAAGACTATGAAGGCAATCATTCAGACTGATCTTTCCAACCCCCGCGCCCTGGAATGGGCCGATGCTCCGGAACCGACTCTCGAGGATGGGCAGGTGCTGGTCAAGGTCAAGGCCGCTGGAGTAAACCGCGCTGACCTGCTGCAGGCCGCTGGCCACTACCCGCCACCGAAAGGCGTGACCGACACCCTCGGCCTGGAGTGCGCGGGTGTCATTGAAGAGGTCAAGGGCGACTCTCAGGGCTGGAAAGTCGGCGACGAGGTCTGCTGCCTTCTCTCCGGTGGCGCTTACGCCGAAAAGGTCGCAGTCCCGGCCGGCCAGATTCTCCCACTGCCACATGGCTACTCCTTCACCGAGGCCGCATCTATCGTCGAGGTTGCCTGCACGGTGTTCTCGAATGTCGTGATGATTGCCGGCCTAAAGGAAGGCGATCTACTACTGGTTCACGGTGGCGCGGGTGGCATCGGCACTTTCGCTATTCAGATGGCCAAGCAGCTGGGCGCTCGCGTCGCAGTCACCGCCGGGTCGGCGGAGAAGCTGGCTAAGTGCAAAGAGCTCGGCGCCGACATCCTCATCAATTACAAAGAAGAGGACTTCGAGGAAATCGTCACAGCTGAGGGCGGTGCCAATGTCATTCTGGACATCATGGGCGCAAAGTACCTCGACCGAAACGTCAAGGCCCTGGCGAAGGACGGCCACCTGGTCATCATCGGCATGCAGGGCGGCGTAAAGGGCGAGCTCAACATCGGCCGCCTGCTGAGCAAGCGCGGCTCCATTACCGCCACCGGCCTGCGCTACCGCGATCTAGCTGACAAGGCTCGCATCGTCAACGCCACAGAGGACACCATCTGGCCAATGCTTGCCGACGGCACCGTCACCCCTCAAATTCATGAGGTCATGGATATGCGCGACGCGGCCAAGGCCCACGAACTGCTCGACAGTGGCGCGGTCAGCGGCAAGATTGTGCTGACCGTCTAGTTAGCTGACCGCCTAGTTAACCGAGCGAGGCAACTGCGCGCACAAGCTGGTCAATGTCGTGCGGTGTATTGAACGGCTGGAGGCCGACTCTCACGGCACCTCCAGCCTCAGCGATGCCCATGGCCTCCAGCAGTGGCGATTCGTATGCATCAACAATGCTGGTCACCAGGCCATTATCCAGCAGCCTATCCACGACCACCTTCGCCGACACCCCATCGACGAGGAAGCTAACGCGCGGAATGTGCTGTGCTCGCGACACACTCGCGAAAGAATCATCTTCGGTATCCATGCCGATGATGTACACCCGCGGCAGGGTCATCAGCGCCGCAATCAGGCGCTCCGACAACGTCGTCAAGTAGCGAGAAACCTGCGGCATCGCCGTTTCAATGCGGTGCCTACGCGACCCCCTCGCCGTGCTATCCAGCGATGCCAGGTGCAGCACCGATTCCGACACCCCACCGAGCAGTGCCGGCGACACCGGGGAAACCTCAATCCGCTCGACGCCGCGCGCATTCGGCACATAGCTTAACGACGTCATGCGCTCGAACATCTCGGGATCCTTGAACACCAAAGCTGCGACCTCAGGCCCGCCCAGCACGGAGGCGTCAACCAGCATGATGTCGGCGCCCAGCTTGCTCATCGACACGTCGCGGTAGGCAACAATATCCGAGACATCGACCAACACCCAGGCGTTGGAGTGCTCAGGCACCCGCCGAGAAATGTCAGCTACCGGCGCAATGGTGCCAACGAATGGATCCGCGGCCGGGACGACAACAAGGCGAGTGCCCTCGTCTACAAGTTCGTCGAACTGCCAGGAGGGCAACGTACCCGAGGACAAGTCAGCCTCAGCAATGCGGACTTGAGCCCCGTAGAGATTGGCTGCCCGGCGTAGTGGTGCGTGTACGACCTGCGAACCGATGCGAGAAATCACCAGGTTAGAGCCGAGCGTCAAGCGTCGACTCATTGCGGAGGTGAACTGCTCCATGAGCACCTCACGCGAAGAACCCAACACCACACCGGCGACCGGACCGCCAGTGAGGTCTGCAAAAGCCCGGCGCGCACTGGCGGTTAGTTCCGCTGCAGCGGGCACCCCCGAGCTGCGCGACTGGCCATGAGCCCCCGCCCCAGTCTCACCTGGAAGGGACTTCTGCGCATTGCGAAATGCAGAAATCATCGCAGCCTGAACACGTTCGGGCACCTGGGTGCGTTGACCCGCATTGAGGTATGTCCACCCGTCGGAAAGCGACGAGTAAGCACCCCTGGTTGTAGGCACATCGAAGGCCATGAAAACCCTTTCCCGGTTTTGAATTCAAGCTGCGATATCTATTTCAGAATTAACCGTGCAATCACCCACGAATCGAGTGTCCATGCCTCGAACCGTGTATCGCTTGCACATCTTAGTTGGAGCCAATTCTATCGAAGCAACCCCCTATAGGATAATCTTTATCCCTTTTTAGTAGTTGCTTAAAATTGGCTGAACTTTTCCTGCCTGTAGCCATGCGCAAGCACTCCCGATGCGTGAATCATATGCACCAGCCGCAGACCATAAAGCAGTTACAGCGGCGATTGTATGTAAGTTTTCCAGAGTCACATAACCAATCACATAACCAGTTGTGAAACCAGCCTCAGAAGCACCACGTAACCACCAATGACAACCATCCCACGCGACCGTCGTTCGCCGTCATGACGTGGAATAATGGCTCGCCCGGCGCTGTCGGTATTCAATCTAATCCGCCCTTGCTAGTAGTTTGGAGACGTGACTAACGCAGAAAATGATTGCCAATCCGCAGACGCAGCCGACCAGTCTGCCGATACTGTGCGCAATGGCTCCGCTCTCCGCACGGAGGAAACCCTCCGCCGCGACATTGCGCGAATGGTTGACGCAACGGGTGAGGCACCGGCTTTCAAGTCGCGTTCCCGTACCATGGGCGCTGCCTGGCGGGATCTGGCTACCGGCTTTGGCCAGCGCGAACTGTGGCTGCAACTGGGCTGGCAGGACATCAAGCAGCGGTACCGTCGCTCCACGCTTGGCCCGCTGTGGATCACCATTGCCACCGGCGCAATGGCCCTGGCTCTCGGCCTGCTGTACTCGCTGCTGTTCCAGCAGGACCTGGCGTTCTTCCTGCCGCACGTGACCGTTGGTCTGATTATCTGGGGCTTCATCTCCGGCTGCGTGCGCGAGGGCGCAACCGTCTTCATTGAAAATGAAGGCCTCATCAAACAGTTGCCCAGTGCGCTGAGTGTTCACGTCTACAGGCTGGTGTGGCGTCAGTTGCTTTTCCTGGCCCACAACATGGTGATCTGGCTGATTCTCGTGCTGGTCTTCCGTCCGGATTTGGGCTGGAACTTCTTCCTGGTCATCCCCGCGATGGCGCTGCTGGTGGTCAACGGTGTGTGGGTGACGATGTTCTTCGGCATCATCGCTACGCGCTACCGCGACGTGGCACCACTGCTGGATTCCCTAATTCAGCTGGTGTTTTACATGACTCCGATTGTGTGGACCACCAAGACACTGGAGGAACAGGGCGGTGCCGTCGCCGAACGCGCACGCATCGCAGAGATCAATCCCCTGTTCCACTACCTGGAAATCATCCGCGCCCCACTGACCGGCCAGCCGGTGGATACCTACCACTGGTGGGTCGTCCTTGCCTGCACCGCAGTTGGCCTGCTGCTGGCACTCGGGGCCATGCGCCTGTGGCGCTCCCGCGTGAGCTACTGGGTTTAGGCCGCAAAGGCCGTCGTAAAGCGAATAGAACTAGCAAGGGATAAGCATGGTCAGCATTGATACTTACAACGCGTGCGTTGACTTCCCCATTTTCGACGCCAAATCGCGGTCGATGAAGAAGGCGTTCCTCGGCGCCGCGGGTGGTGCGATTGGCCGCAATGACTCCAATGTCGTGGTCATTGAGGCGCTGAAGGACATCAACATCCATCTGCGTGAGGGCGACCGCGTCGGCTTGGTAGGCCACAACGGAGCGGGTAAGTCCACGCTGCTGCGACTACTGTCGGGAATCTATGAGCCCACGCGCGGTGCCGCCGATGTGCGCGGGCGTGTGGCTCCGGTGTTCGACCTCGGTGTCGGCATGGACCCGGAGATCTCCGGCCTGGAAAACATCATCATCCGTGGCCTGTTCCTGGGGCAGACGCGCAAGCAGATGAAATCCAAGCTCGACGAAATCGCAGAATTCACCGAACTCGGCGATTACCTGCACATGCCCTTGCGCACTTACTCCACCGGTATGCGCGTGCGTCTGGCGCTCGGTGTGGTCACGTCCATTGAGCCGGAGATTCTGCTTCTCGACGAAGGCATCGGAGCCGTCGACGCCGCATTCATGGCGAAGGCCCGAACGAAGTTGACCGAATTGGTCGACCGCTCCGGTCTGCTGGTGTTTGCGTCGCACTCGAATGAATTCCTGGCGCAGCTGTGTGACACGGCACTGTGGATTGATCACGGTACGGTTCGACAGGCAGGGCTTGTCGACGAAGTGGTCGAAGCCTACGAAGGTAAAGAGGCCGCCGACCAGGTGCGCAACGTGCTCGCGCAGCGCAGGTAGCAGCTTCGCGGGGAGCTGGGCGCGGGTCCATAGTGGCCAAGCGGGCGGCTCGCGAGCAGATTGCGGGCGGAGCGGGTGGTTGGCGAATTGCTCACCCGGAGCAACATGGCAAGATAGACAGCAATAAAAACAGTAATAAACGGTACGTCCCCGATGGAGAACGAAGTGAGCGAAAACTCGGCTGACCACCCAAAGCACGATGAGGCAGCAACGGCCGCAATCGTGGTGACTCACAACCGCATCGAGGACCTGCGTCAATCGCTTCCCATCGTTGCCAGCCAGACCCACATGCCGAAATGGCTCATCATCGTCGACAACGGCAACGACCCGAAGGTCAAGGAGCTCGCTGAGCAGGTGGCGGCGCAGCAGTCGTCGGAAAGCGGATCGGCGCCGGAAATTCACTACCTCGGCTCCAAGACGAACCTGGGCGGCGCTGGTGGTTTCGCACTGGGCATGCTGACTGCGCTGTCGCTGGGCGCGGAGTGGATTTGGTGCGCCGATGATGACGGGCGCCCGGAGGACTCCTACGTGCTGAAGGCGCTGCACAGCTGCGCGCGACGTCACCAGCTCGACGCTGTCTCGCCGGTGGTCTGCGACATTAAGGCCCCGAACAAGCTGGCATTCCCCCTGCGCCGCGGGCTGGTGTGGCGCCGTCATCGCGAAGAGCTTTTCGAAAGCGGCATCAACCCCAAACTCCCGGAAGTACGCGACTCCGAGGGCACGAAGTGGTTCACCAACTTCGCAGATCAGAAGGCTGCGACCGGGCTCGAACTGCCTAGCGACCTCGAGACCATCGACGGCAACCACGACCTCCTGCCCGGCATCGCATCCCTGTTCAACGGCGCGCTGTTTAGCGCCCGCTCGCTGGAACAGCTCGGCGTTCCCGACTACCGCCTATTCATCCGCGGCGACGAGGTCGAATTCCACCGCCGCCTGGTCCGCTCCGGCCTCCGGTTCGGCACATGCTTGACGACGGCCTACCTGCACCCCTCCGGCTCGGGTGAATTTGTGCCCATTCTCGGCGGCAAGATGCACACGCAGTACCCGACCAATGACTTCAAGCGCTACTTCACCTACCGCAACCGCGGCTACCTGATGAGCCAGCCCGGCATGCGCAAGCTCATGCCACAGGAGTTCCTGCGCTTCGGCTGGTTCTTCCTGGTCCAGCGTCGCGATGTCCGCGGCTTCTACCGCTGGTTCAAGCTTTTGAAGCAGGGGCGCGCAGAGAACTTCGAGCGCTTCGATCCGAAGTCGAAGTAGTTCGGGCTGGGGCGCTGGGGAGGGCGCTGGGGCTGCTTGCTGGGGGGCTGGCTGGCGTTGCGGCGCTGGGGCTGGTGGGGCCGAGGTTGCGCTGGCCTGCATATTTGACCTCGCCCGGGTCATCTAGTCCGCATTTCGAGTGCTCAGCTCGCAAAAGCGTTACCTAACCCCTGGTTCCCTTCTACTCCACTGACATATCGATGAGGTATTCACTCATCGATGCGCTACAGCCTGCGCATAAGTGAATAGTCCTACGATAAGTGCGCGGGCCAGGACAACAGCGTGGCCATAAGTCCTGAAATGTCATCGACAAGTGGCGGGAAGTTGGCCATAAGTGAGCACGACGGCCAAAAAGCGTCGATGAGTCTTGAAAACCGTCGATGAGTGAAGTGAAACTGGCTATAAGTCGCTGGAAATCCGAGCCAGCCCGCTCGAAATCGTTCCAAGTCCGGTCAGCACAATTGCGACAGGTCAGCAACTGAACCTAGCTGGAGTCGCGAGAGGTCGGTGCATTTTCCAGAAGCTGCAAACGCTGCTTACGCTGCTGGATTCTGGACTCACGGAGCTGCCGATCTTTATACGGGACAGTGGCTTGACGAAAACGCCCAACTTCGGACGAAAATACCAACCCACCTGCCTGAATGCGCTGCCTCTGCCGAATAGCGAACTGTCGCAAGACCTCCACGCAGTCCCCATTAATGACCTGTGAGCATTGGAAGCGGAGTACATCTAAGTGGAGGTTCCTCAGACGCTTCTCACGAGCTTGCTCCTCCAGAAGTACAGTCTCCGTAGCCGCTACCCCACCACCGGAATACTTAGTCAGCCCATCGAACTCAATGATCAAATTCAGATGAGGCACATAGAAATCGACGCGCCCAATGAATCCTTCACTGTCATAGAACTCGACTTGCTGCATGAGCACGCATTTTTCGTCGTAAAGCGTGGCAATTCCTGAGTCGATTATGCATTTCTTTGTGATTGACTCACCGATGGTTTCGCTGTGTTCACTGGCAGTTCCGAGTAGCTCACGGGCACGACGGGTTCCCGGCGAGCGTGGGTAATTTGTGAGGACCGTATGCAATTCTTCGAGCTCACACCACTGCCGTAGTGCGGTGTCAACGATGATTGGCCCGTTTTCGGACTCGGCGGAGCGGCAGATATCGATGACGGTTTTCGGCACATCGGTAACGTAGCGCCCACCAATGCGAACGATGTCTTGTTCGAGAATCTTGCCACCGACATGGCGCAATCCGCCGCCGGGTCGGCGCAGGCCGGAATTGGCAAGCGCGATTGTGGCATTTCGAACAAGCAACGGGATGCCATGCAGCGCAGCGGCTGCTTCGCCTGTGATAACTGTCCCGGAGCCCGGTTTGACCAGTGCCTTTATCTGCAGTTGAAAACGTTCGAATGCTGACAAAGCATTCCAGCGAGAGCAATCAATGTAGGTGCCATACGCCAGCCTGAGCAGGGATTTATCTCGAATATTTGTGCTTTCGACGTGCCCGTGCAGATTATCCAGCTCTGACTTGGCACTGACATATTCACAAGGATGCTTGATTTGCTTCTGCGCAGCGGCCTGAATAAGGCCATCGGAATCGTAAGTCCAGGTAGGCATTGGTTTGGACACACTCCCCGAGGTCGGCTACAGGCATTCACACATTGGAATTAGTGCCTTCATTTATGGCCGACTCCGTGAAAATTGGCAGCAGAAAAGCCGCCGAATTGCCCTTATCTGTGGACAATTTGGCGACTGTGGATAACTGCGTAGAAGCTAATTCAGGCTAATTCCGCGGCGCATTCTCGAGGACGATTCCAGAAGGAACTCCCGGGTCAGATGGCCAGTAGTATTCGTCATCGGCGAAGGTAATTGTTGTGCGCTCACCATCGTTGTGCAGAGCGGGATTAATCACGGCTGTCTTAATCTCGCGCGTATCCGGCCCGCCTTGCCCAGATAGCTTCGCCGTTACCTCGGTCGGTTGATCCAAAACCAAGATGGCATAGGGGCCTTTATCCTGCGCACCAGGATTTGGGTCCTGTCGCTGCTCATAGGCAAGAACCTCCGCTCTGGTCTGAAACACTTTCACGGTTCCCGTGAGCGAATTGGCTCCAGACGTTGTCGCCGAAGAATCCGAGTCCGAAGTCCCGGACGCTCGCGAATGAGACCCCGAATCAGACCCAGACCCCGAGGCCTGCTGCCCCGACGTCGGATTCGGGCCACCATCGTCCCCAACACTGCCGCCAGCACCGTTGTCATCAGCAGCCACGGCATTGCTTTCGCTTGACGACGACACACTGCCCTCGGCAACCCCCGCACCACTATTTCGATCCCTGGAGACCTGGAGGGAAAGGAACAGCGCCAACCCCAGGACAATTAGGACCAACAACACCAATATGGCGATGAGCTGTTTGCGCGTCTTGTCACCTGGGTTAGACGTGGGCGAAGGCATAGTCATGACCGTAAAGCTACTCGCCTTGGAAGAACTTTTCCCAGTTGTCTTCGCTGGTCAAAGATGGCACGGCAGCACGCCACTGCTTCGCCAGGTCGTCCCACTTGGAGGACAGTTCGCGCATGAGGCTGATGGTCTCGGCACGCATGGACTTTTCCTTATCCAGGTCGCGGACCAGGTGACGCACACCGTTCTGGGAAGCATCGGTGACCCAGACATCGTCGAAGGTGGAAATGTGCCACCAGAAGGCGTCCTCGAAGGCCACAGCCACCGGACCCGGGCGCTTCTTGCCCATCTGGGTGTACGCAAGCCGCTTTGCCATCGTCTTGTTTTCGCTGGAGATTTCGTGTGCCGGTGGGCGAACCGGAGTCAGACCACCCGGCATCTCGTGCATCGGCAGCAGCTCGGTCTCCGGGAAGTTCTTTCGACCAGCAGAAATGCGTGCGAAGTCGCCCTGCGATGCGTTCTTCAGCACCTCCGGGCCACGCAGCAGGTCACGAACAGCTTCCATCTGCGTCCAGGCCAGGCCGTAGCGCATAGAGACCAGGTTCGAGAGGATTCGTCGTGAAGCGACGTTGACCATGTCCTTCGCGGTGACGTCGCCGTGCATGGTGGCGGCGATGAGGGAGTTGCGCAGGCCGAAGTACTGGGCGGCGTTTTCGATGTCCTTCCAGTAGAAATCGGCGTGCCAGACGGCTGCGCCCGGAATGGTGTCGGTCGGGTAACCGGCCTTGGCAGCACGGAAACCGTAGTCGATGTCGTCGTACTGGAAGAACAGCGGCAGCGCCAGGCCAATCTTTTTAATGACCTCGGACGGCACCAGGCAGGTCCACCAGGCGTTGTAGTCAACACCCAGGCGACGCAGCTGGTGGTACTTGCGCACGTCCACGTCGGCGTAACCGAACTTGGGGTCGTTCTCCTCGACGGTCAGCGCCTTCCAGTTGTAGGTCTCGCCGGTGCGGAAGAGACTGGTCGGGTTGAACAGGAAGAGCATCTGCGCGCCGAGCAGCATCGGCTTTTCCGCGCACACGGCCAGAGCGGATAGGCGCAGGGTGGTTTCGGGTTCGGGCCGGATGTCGTCGTCGGTAAGCAGCACCATGCAGTCGCCCGCAGCGGTGGCATCGCGCATGCCGCGGGAGAAACCGCCGGCGCCGCCGAGGTTCGGCTGGTGGACGACGTTCAGGCGCTCGCCGAGGATCTCCTTGGCCCAGATGAAGTCAGCTTCGTCGGCTGGGTGCTGTTCGCCCTGGTCAACGACACGGATGGTGCGAACGCGCTCAAGGGCTGGCAGGTCCTCAGCCAGCGTGGCGACGGTTCGAGCACAGTCAACCGGTCGGTTGTAAGAACAAATGACCAGGTCAGTCGGAATATCACGCTTGATAGCCGACTTGGGCACAACATAGCGGACATCGGAAATCTTTGCGCCTGCGTCCTCGGTGTCGAAGCGCAGGTGAATGGCACCGCCATCGGCGAAGCGGTCCAGCGGGACGGTCAGGCGCACCTCTTCATTGGCAGAACCCGACATCGGCGAGTGTTCACCGGTCCAGTTGCCGTCGGCATCCGAGCCGCCCGCTGCCCAGGAGTCCTCCAAGCGGAGGTGGCCCCCAATATCCTCGGTGTAGGCCAGCACACGCGCGGAACCGACCACGCGCGCGCGGATTTCGACCTGCTTAATTGAGGTCCAGCGCTGCCAGTAAGAGGCTCTGAAGCGACCGAAGTAGGTGTCAGTGCGCACTACGGTGTGGCGACCGAGCGTGATCGAGTTACGGGTGGCCTGCACCGAGCTGTCGTAGGCGCCAACGCCTTCGACTCGGTAGTACAAATCCGGCTCCACCCAGTCTGCGGGCGGAGCAAACAGCACGCGCTGAATAGTCAGCATGTCAACATCGGTTTCGGCGGTCAGCTGAGTGGATTCCTTATTAGAAGCAGTCGAAGTCACGTCCCCCAGCGTATCGCGCTATTTCACACGGAAGATGAATACACGCTGAATGATGAAGTTAATTACCGTCGCAACGCCCTGCGCGACAACGAATGCGCCGAACTGTGCCCACTGCGCGTTCCAGCCCCAGGATTCGACGAGCCAGGGCTGCAACACGTTGAAAATACCGACCTGCGTGGCGTAAGTGATCAGGTACAGCACCGCAACTGCCAGCACCTTCTTCGCCGAGGACTTCGCCTTGAAGGTCCAGCGGCTGTTAATGATGTACGCCGTAATCGTGCCGAAAACCCAGCCGACCGTCTTGCCCCAGAAGTTGGTCGCCCCGAAGACGTTGAGCATGATGAACGTCAGGCCGAAGTCCACCACCGCCGCGATGACGCCGGAGATGATAAAGCGCATCATCTGCACTTTCAGTCCGTGCTCGTCCTTGGTCTCCGTCGCCATCGGCACTGCGGCCGAGTCCTCTACGACAAAGCCATTTTCGTGGGAGCCGTTTCCGAGCTTGCCGTTTTCACGGTTCGTGTTTTCATTTGCTGTTTCATTCGCTGACACGCCTAGAAATTCTAGGCCACCGGCCAGCTAACAAACAGCCAGCGCGAACATGAAGAGGCAATAAAGAGGAGAAACGAACTAACGCCGCAGCGCCTCACGCAGCAGATCCAGCCGCTCCACTGGCGAGAGCGCATCCTCCCCAGCTAGGCCCAACGCACTCATCTCCGCCCAGCTAGCCGCCGCCAATTCCTCCACATCCTCGCCGGATAGCGGGATGCCCTCGTCGCTCTCCCAACCGAGGCGCTCCATGACATGCGCCGCCACATCATGCCGCAGCTCATCCGAGGTCAGCGCCGCCAAACACAGCAGCTCCACCAACGCCGCATCGTGCCCGGCTGGGTCTTTCTCGGCGTCCTCTATAGGCAATGCACGCAATCGCTTGACGACGCTCTCCCCCGCCTCCCCGGTCAATTCCAGCGCGGTTGATTCCGACCTCTGCAGGTCCAGAGCCTGTAACAGGGGCACGAATTCAAACACCCCCGACCTCTCGATGATGTCCACGACATCGGCACGAGCGGTGGCCAACGTATTTTGAATAGAGTCCCGTCCGGTCAATTCCCTATTGATTGCGGCAATATCTACCGGCTCCTCCGCGTCCACATCCCCCAGTGCGCGGATAGCACCCGAGCCACCGATGCACAGGGCATCCGGTGTGGCCTCATCGCGGGCAAAAGCTTCTCTGACCTGCAAGGTATGTTCCCACAGGCCCCACTGCCAGATAAGGGTATCGCCGGGACTTTGCAGCACCTCGGCAACTGTGGTGGATAAGGGAACATCGACGACTTCGCCCGCTGCGGGTCTGCCGCCAGTCACCAGCTGCGCCACAGACTCCACCGCAGAGCCGGGCAAATGGAACTTCGTCGGCACGCTTTCGTCGCCCCACCCAAAGATGACCGCTAACACGCGGGACAGGCTTCGCAGATCCATCTGGTCATTGACCCCGAAGACGCGGTGGGCACTGCACGGTTCTTCCTCTAAAGAGGCACCGATAATGAGCGTGGCCGGTTCCGTGGCCACGCGAACGCCTGGGAAGGCGACTACGTTATCGGTCTGTGCTGCCATACTTCACAGCGTACGCAGGAAAAACAAGGTGGCCTGGATAGCAAAAACTCGCTACAATGCGCGCGTTTTTACCAGCGGAATCTGGCGCGGCTCCGCGCCCCACGGCTCTGCCAAGTACTTGCGACGCAGGCGCTGCGACTCCACAGCCATCCACTGCGCCACCAGCTCTTCTACCCCGCGGGCAAGCCCCAGCACCGGTCCTGCGACTTTTTCGCCAACATGCGGAAAATCAATGACCTCCACGTCGTTGACCTTGGGAAACCGCGGCTCCGTCAGATTTCCCTTGCCGGGCTTGGCCTTCTCTTCCTTCGCGGCGGCGCGCAGCTGTCCGATGTGGTCACGAATACCGGCCACCGATGCTGGCAGGTCCACCACCGTGGCCCCCGCCTGCTCAATCGCCTGCGATAGCAGGTCCGCCCCCTCAGCCCCCTCAGCACTCTCAGCTGAAGCGTCACCGTCACCATCGCCCGCGGTCACAGTTGCAACAAAGCAACCGGTGAGCAGATTGGTGGCGGTCTCCAGGGCTCCGTCGTCAAGCGGATCCACCAGCCATGCACCCGACAACCTCTCGCCTGCAAAGGACGGCGAGAGCTCCACATGCCAAATGACAACGGGCGATGTGGAACTACATACGGCAAGGGTCTGCGGAGTAGCAGCGGGCGTGGACGTCATGAGGTTGATGGTATCGCGAGTGACGGATTCGAAGCGGGGTAGCCTGTATCGCATGTTCGACTTTTTTAAGAAGAAGCCGCGCGAAACCATCAACATGGCCGCCGAGTACACCAATACCCCGCTGTCGAACCAGATGGTCATGCTGTTCGCCGAGGAACTGCCCATCCTCGACAGCACAGAGCGCGCACAGGTCTACCGCGCACTCGAGGCCTACGACGGCCCGCAGATCACCTCGCAGGAAATGCTGCCGGAAGAGATCCGAAAAATTATGGATCTATAGCCCCTCCGTACATTTCGCTCGCTTTCCGACGGCCCGTGCGCGGCCTCAAGCGTGACCAACACCTCGGAGCGTCACGGGCGACGGAGCCGGTGCAAGGGGGTAGCCTAGCCTTGATGTCCACTAACACTAACGGCAAGTCCAGCACCGATGCTTCGAACGGTGCCTACGGAGCCGTACACACAGAAGCCAGGACCCTAACCGGTTGGGGTCGTACTGCCCCCGCTAAGTCCCAGGTGCTGTCGACGCCGGACTTGGATGAAATCGTTAACGCCGTCAAGGCTGTCGCAGACCAGAACTCCGACAAGCCTGCCCACCTGCGCCGCGGTGTGATTGCCCGCGGTATGGGCCGCTCCTACGGCGACCCCGCCCAGAACTCGGGCGGTCTTGTCATCGACATGCAGAAGCTCAACAAGATTCACTCCATTGATCAGGAGTCGGCGATTGTTGATGTCGACGGCGGTGTCACGCTGGATCAGCTGATGAAGGCTGCACTGCCCTACGGCCTGTGGGTACCGGTACTGCCGGGTACTCGCCAGGTGACCATCGGTGGTGCCATTGGTCCGGATATTCACGGTAAGAACCACCACTCCGCAGGTTCTTTCGGCAACCATGTGCTGTCGATGGAGCTGCTGGTCGCTGACGGCCGCATCCTGCACCTCGAGCCGGAGGGCTCCGCAGATGATCCGGACGGCAAGCTGTTCTGGGCAACTGTCGGCGGCATGGGCCTGACCGGCATTATTGTCCGCGCTCGGATCAAGATGACCAAGACCGAGACGGCCTACTTCATCGCCGATGGCGACATGACCCACACTCTGGACGAGACCATCGAGTTCCACTCCGATGGCTCCGAGGAGAACTTCACTTACTCCTCCGCGTGGTTCGATGCCATCTCGCCGGAGCCGAAGCTGGGACGCGCCGCAATCTCCCGCGGTTCGCTGGCAACCCTGGCTCAGCTGGAGGAATACGCCCCGAAGCTGGCCAAGGACCCGCTGAAGTTCAACGCTCCGCAGCTGGTGACCGTGCCGGATATCTTCCCGTCCTTCACCATGAACAAGCTGACCATGATCAGCATTGGTGAGCTGTGGTGGCTGAAGTCCGGTACCTACCGGAACCAGGTGCAGAACCTCACGCAGTTCTACCAGCCACTGGATCTCATCGGTGAGTGGAACCGCGGCTATGGCTCCAAGGGCTTCCTGCAGTACCAGTTCGTTGTTCCGCGCGAGGCCGTCGAGCCGTTCAAGGAGATTGTCCGCGATATCCAGCGCTCCGGCCACTACTCGGCACTGAATGTGTTCAAGCTGTTCGGCGAGGGTAACCGCGCTCCGCTGTCTTACCCGATGCCGGGTTGGAACGTCTGCGTGGACTTCCCAATCAAGCCGGGTCTCGGCCAGTTCCTGGACGACCTCGACCGTCGCGTCATGGAGTTCGGTGGCCGCCTCTACCTGGCCAAGGAGTCGCGCACTTCCGCCGCTAACTTCCACCAGATGTACCCCGAGATGCAGAGCTGGCTGGACACCCGCAATGAGATCGACCCGCACGGTGTCTTCGCCTCTGACATGTCTCGTCGCCTGGAACTGCACTAAGACAACCGAGAGGATTTGAGCCCCAATGATTAATGCTGTAGGCGCTGCCCAGTCCATCCTGCTGCTCGGCGGCACCAGTGAAATCGGTCTGGCGATCACCGCCGAGTTCCTGAAGAAGGGCCCGGCCAAGGTCATCCTGGCTTCCCTGCCCAACGATCCGCTGCGTGAGGCCTCCGCTGAGAAGATGAAGGCCGCCGGCGCTTCCGAGGTGGTCACCCTCGACTTCGACGCAACGGACTTCGACTCCCACCCGGAGGTCGTCGAGAAGGCATTTGCCGACGGCGACGTGGATATCTGCATCGTCGCGTTCGGCATGCTTGGCGACGCCGAGGAGCTCTGGCAGAACCAGCGCAAGGCCGTCCTGGCTGCGAACATCAACTACACCGGCGCGGTGTCGATGGGTGTTCTGGTTGGTCAGAAGTTCAAGGCGCAGGGCCACGGCCAGTTCATTGCCATGTCCTCCGTCGCTGGTGAGCGCGTGCGTCGCTCCAACTTTGTCTACGGTTCCACCAAGGCCGGCCTGGATGGTTTCTACCTGAACCTGGGTGAGGCCCTGGAGGAGTACGGCGTCAAGACCCTGGTTATCCGCCCGGGTCAGGTCCGTACCCGTATGTCCGCTGATGTGGACGAGGCGCCACTGACTGTGAATAAGGAAGATGTCGCCAAGCTCGCGGTGAAGTCCGTCGAGGCCGGCAAGACCCTGGTCTGGGCTCCGCCAGCATTCCAGCTGGTGATGATGGTGCTGAAGCACATTCCGCGCCCGATCTTCAAGAAGCTGCCGATTTAAAAGTGGGGTTCGAGGGACTTGATAGAACTCGGCGGGGCTTGACGGGCTGACGTACCCACCTTTAGCTCCGCCGTTCGTCGGAGTCCGGTTCCTGTGCAAAACTTGAGGGCATGGTAGACAAGCAGGCCGAAACCTCGAGCGCTGACACCACGGGTGCCGACAACACTAGCGCCAACACAACGGGCGAACGATCCTATAGTGAGCTGGTTGACGAAGATCGCTACGAGATCTTCAATGATGACCAGCTCTCCCTCAAGGCTGCCCTCCTCTACCTGGTCGCAGCGCTTGTGGGCGGTTCGGTTATCGCTCTAGCGTCCTGGTTTGTGTTCCACCGCCTGTCACTGCCGGCCTTTGGCGGCTCGCAGCTGACCAGAGCGGTCGCAACAGCGCTGATTGTCATCACGCTGACGCTCACCACCGTCCTGCTGTATTTCTTCGCCACCAAGGGCAAAGACAATCGCCCCAGGTGGCTAACGTGGTTGACGTACCTGATGGCTTACATGTCACCGGCCATTCTGGTGGTCTCTGCCGTCGGCCTGCCGCTGAGCTCGACCAAGCTGTGGCTGGACGGCCTTTCTGTCGACCAGGAGTTCCGCACTGAATACCTCACCAGGATGGCCGCGGAGCCTGGCCTGCATGACATGTCGTACATCGACATCCCGTCTTTCTACCCCGCTGGTTGGTTCTTCCTGGGCGGACGCCTGGCCAATATCCTGGGCATTGCCGGCTGGGAGGTCTTCCAGCTCTGGGCGTTGATGACACTCGCCGCTGCTGGCTGTGTTTTGATTCCGGTGTGGCAACGCCTGAGTGGCTCCCTGCCAGTAGCCACTGGCATTGCGCTGACAACCACGGCCGTCGCCCTGGCCACTGTCGCCGATGAGCCCTACGCCGCAGTCGTTGCTATGGGTCTTCCGGCGATGACCGTGATGGCCTGGCGCGGTCTCACCGGCGCTTGGTCCGCTATGTTTGGCGTGCTCGTCTTCCTGGGTATTTCTGCGACTTTCTACACTCTTTACACTGCCGTAGGCGCGCTTATTGTGGTCGTGTTGGCCGTGGTCGCGTGGACGTCGTCAAGCTCGTGGATGCCTGTAGTGCGCCTGATCATTATGGGCGTGGGATCGATGCTGATTGCGGCGACGGCGTGGGGTCCGTACATGCTGGCGGTTGCAACGGGGGCACCGCGCTCGGGCGCGACAGCGACGCATTACCTGCCGCCGGAGGGCGCGCAGCTGCCTTTGCCGATGCTCGCCGCCAGCGTGATCGGTGTGCTGTGTTTCATCGGTGTCGTGCGCATGCTGGTCAGCGCTACAGAGCCGGATGCGCGCGCGCTCGGCCTGGGCACGCTGGTGCTCTACGGCTGGGTAGTGGCCTCGATGGTGGCGACACTGCTCGGACGCACGCTGCTGGGGTTTCGCCTCACCGCACCGATTACGTTCATGTTGATTGCGGCTGGTGTGGTTGCGCTTGCCGACGCCCGTCTCAACGGCATCGAGAAGTACTGGCCGCAGGCGGCACCAGCTCACATTGCCAAGCGTGTTTCCGCGGTAATGGCGGCAGTCTTGCTGCTGGCGGGCATTGGCTACGCGCAGTCGATTCCGAATAAGTTGCATGGCGCCATCGACTTGGCGCATACCGACACCGACGGTAACGGCGAGCGCGCGGACCGCTTCCCACCGAATGCCGGGGCGTGGTACTCAGCGGTGGACCAAACGCTGAAGGAGGCTGGGCTCGATCCGGCCCAGACAGTGGTGCTGACGGATGAGAAGAATTTCCAGGCACTCTATCCCTGGTACGGATTCCAGGCACTGACCAGTCACTACGCTAACCCTCTGGGTGAGTTTGACCGCCGTAATCAGGCATTGGAGGAATGGTCGGAGATTCGCGACCCCGATGAGCTCGTGCAGGCAATGGACGAAACGCCGTGGCGCGGACCAGATGCCATTGTGCTGCGAGGCGAGGTTGAGACGCCTGATGGCGAGGATGCCGCTCCGCTGACGTTGGATATCGCGGATGATATCTATCCGAACAATCCGAATGTGGTCTTCCGGAGCCTGAATTTTGCCCGCTCTGCGTTTGAGAAGCACTGGGAGCTAAACCAGGTCGGCCCGTTTGTAGTGGCGGTTCGCAAGTAGGTATTGGCAAGTAGGTATTAGGCGGCTATTCCCTGTCGCAAACGTGATTCCTGTTACTAATGTGGAAACTGTGATGTAACTTTCGCGTTGCAAACTCAAAGAAAAAGGCCAATTACCGTAGTATCTTTCCTTGTGACTGCCGAAACTAAAGAAATCAAAGAAAGTGTCGACGGTTCACCCGAAGTGACCATCGACCGCGTGGAGAGACCGCCTATGGACGGCCCCTCTCCTACGACACTGACTCGTTGGACAGCGATTATCGCTGGAATCGTCGGTTTCATTTGCTTTGTCATCACACCGTTCCTCCCGGTCGTGAATACTCAGTCCTCCGTGTCTTGGCCTCAGCGCGACACACTGAACTCAGTGGATGCACCGCTTATGGCGCAGGCACCGTTGGATCTGAGTGTCGATCTTCCTCTGTCGCTGACGGATGAACTTTCCGACAAGCGGACAACCCTGTTGTCGACTATCCCGCCGACCGCGGATAAGCCGACCAAACGGGGCTTGATGGTGCGTTCGGGCAAGGACGGCCTCGACGTCATTCTGCGCGATAGCGTGGTGATGAGCCTGGATAAGAAGGAGCTTGCCAGCAACAAGGGCAAGATCCTGGAGATCCGCTCAAACGAGCATGAGACCACCGTCAATATCGACGGCGCCAAGAACTCAGATGGTGAGAAGCTCACCGCCACGACACACGGCGATTACCGTCCGCAGGTCACCGGTATCTACACTGACCTGCCCGCTGACGGCGACGTGGCCAAGGCCGTAGCCGATGGGCTCGATGTCCACATGAACATCGACTCCCGCTACACCTCACACCCGACAGTGGTGAAGTACATCGTCATGTACTTGGGCCTGCTTCTGACGCTGGCTTCCCTGGTCGCGTTGGCTCGCATTGACCGTATCGACGGTTCCCCCTTCACTCCGCTGTTCAAGCACGGTGCGTTGAAGCCAACTCCGCTGGACATCCTGGTTGGCACGATTTTGGTTGTTTGGCACTTCATCGGTGGCAACACCTCCGATGACGGTTACATCTTCACCATGGCGCGCGTCTCCGACGAGTCGGGCTACATGGCGAACTACTACCGTTGGTTCGGCGCGCCTGAGTCCCCGTTCGGCAGCCCTTACTACGACCTGCTGTCGCTGATGGTGAAGGTGTCCACCTCGTCTCTGTGGATGCGACTTCCTGCGCTGCTGTCCGCACTGCTGGTGTGGTTCATTATTTCCCGAATGGTTATCCCGCGCCTCGGCGAGAAGATTGCCCAGCGCCGGGTGGCCTACTGGTCTGCTGCTGGTGTGCTGTTGGCCTTCTGGCTGCCGTACAACAACGGGCTGCGCCCGGAGCCGGTCATTGCTCTGGGATCCCTGCTGACCTGGGTATTCATCGAGCGCGCAATTCTAACTCGACGCCTGCTGCCAGCTGCAGTCGCAGTGGTTATCGCCACGCTGGCACTGGGCTCGGGCCCAACGGGTCTAATGGCAGTTGCCGCCCTGCTCGCAGGCATCCCGATGCTGGTGCGCATTGTCGTTGAGCGCCATAAGGCTCTCGGTGGTGGTTGGCAGGCCCCACTAATGCAGATTGCACCGTTCCTGGCTGCGGGCACCGCGATCTTGGTCGGTGTCTTCGGCGACCAGACTTTGGCCACGGTCCGCGAGTCCATTCGCGTCCGCAGCATCATCGGCCCGTCGGAGCCTTGGTACAACGAGTACGTCCGCTACTACTGGCTGGTGCTGCAGTCCGTCGACGGCGCCTTCCCGCGTCGTTTCCCGGTTCTGATTGCACTGGCATGCTTGACCATCACGATTGCCGCGCTGCTTCGTCACCGCACCGTTCCGGGGGCTCTGGCCGGCCCGTCGGCACGTCTGGTGTTCATGTTCATCGGCACCATGTTCTTCCTGACCTTCACGCCGACAAAGTGGACGCACCACTTCGGCGTGTACGCGGGCATCGCGGCTTCCCTGGCAGCACTTGCCGCCATGGCCATTAGCCATTGGGTAGCAGGTAACCCACGCAATCAGCTGTTCTTTGCCGGTGGTATCACCTTCATCCTCGCTTTCTCGCTGATGGGTATTAACGGCTGGTGGTATGTGTCGTCCTACGGTGTGCCGTGGTTCGACAAGACCATTCAGTTGCGCGGCCACCAGCTGGGTTCAGCAGTATTGGCTCTGGCCTTGCTACTGCTGCTGGCTGGTGCCGTAATGAACTTCGTCCAGGAGTTCCGCACCAAGCCGAAGTCGCAGGAAAAGTCGGCACGCGCACGCCGCATCAATGCAGTTGCATCGTCCCCGATTGCGGTGACGACGCTGCTGGTGACGATGTTCATGGTGGCTTCACTGGGCAAGGGCGCAGTGTCGCAGTACCCGGCATACTCGGTCGCCGCGGGCAATATCCGCTCCTTGGCTGGTCAGACATGTAATCTGGCGAGCGATGTGCTGATGGAAACCGATCCGAACGATGGCTTCCTGAATACCGTCGATGGCAAGCCGCTGGCGGAATCGCTGCGCGGTGGCGGTAAGAACCGTGGCTTCGACCCGAACGGCGTTCCGTCAAACATGAAGGCCGAAGCTGTGGACACCAGCCAGAGCCAGGCAAGTACTGCCGACACTGATGATCAGTCTACTGATCCGGAAGCCACAGTTGAGGGCGGTTCCGCGTCAGGCACCGACGGCGGCAAGCGCGCCGACAAGGGTGTCAACGGCTCGCAGGTCGAGCTGCCATTTGGCTTGGATCCGGATAAGGTGCCGGTGCTCGGCTCTTACTCCGAGGACATTCAGCGTCCCGCAAACCTGGAAACTTCCTGGTTCCAGCTGCCTGAGATTGATGAGGACCACCCGCTACTCGCCGTATCGGCGGCCGGCCGTATCTTCCACCACGACATCAACGGTGTGGCTCAGCAGGGTCGCAAGCTGGTGGCACAGTACGGTCGCGAGGGCGGCGACGAGGATGGCTTCGAGGTTCTCTCCGAGGCGGAGCCGATTGATATCGGCCCTGCTCCGACCTGGCGTAACCTGCGCTTCCTGACCGAGGAGATCCCAGAGGGAGCCACCGCTGTGCGCCTGGTCGCGGAGGACAACGATGTCTCCGAGGATCAGTGGCTGGCACTGACCCCTCCTCGCCTGGCCGAGCTGCAGCCAATGACCGATGTCATTTCGCCGGAAACTGCGACTATCCCGGACTGGCCGGTTGCCTTCCAGTTCCCGTGCCAGCGTCCGTTCGACCACTACGCCGGTGTCGCAGAGCTTCCGGAGTACCGCATCACTCCGGACCGTGGTCTGAAGGTCGTCGGCGCAGATGTTTGGCAGTCGGTCGATGGCGGTGGCCCGCTCGGATTCTCCGACGCTGTGAATGAGGCTACGTCCGTACCGACTTACCTCAAGAACGACTGGCGCCGCGACTGGGGTTCCGTCGAGAAGCTCTCGCCGCGTCCGAATAAGGACAAGGTCAAGCCGGATGTCGCCGAAATTGAGTATGAAGATATCACTCGCTCGGGTCTATACTCGCCCGGGAAGATGATTGTGAAGGATCCCTAGGCGAAGGAGCCTCGGTGCGTCCTTCACCTAAGGAGCCCGAGTGACTGCACAAACCCGTTCCATCGTTGTCGCCGCAATGGTTGTGACTGACCCGGTGGGGCGGGTTTTGTGCGTTCGTAAGCGGGGCACGGATACGTTCATGCTGCCCGGCGGCAAGTTCGAGCCGGGTGAATCCGTCGATCACCCGGAGGTCACCGCCGCTCGCGAGGTCTCCGAGGAGCTCGGCGTGGACATCGAGCTATCGCAGTTGCGTCCGTGGAATATTGCCCGTGCAGCCGCTGCCAACGAGGCGGGCTTCGAGGTCGTCGGCCACCATGTGCGCTATGTCGGTGAGTTCACCGATGAGCTGGTGAACGTTCAGCCTCACGCCGAAATCGAAGAGGTACGCTGGCTCGATCCCTGGCTACCGACCGGGAGAATCGCGCCCATGCTGGTCGAAACCACGCTGCCGAAGCTCCGCGAAGAGCTGCCCCAGCTTGCCGCTGGCCGTGAGCAGCCACAGCGCGCACTATCGTCGCTGACTGTTTTCTGCGGCTCTGGCTTCGGCAACGACCCCGCCTGGCGCGTCACCGCCGAACGCCTCGGCCAGGCACTCGCGGAAAATCGGGTGGAGCTCGTCTACGGTGGCGCGGCGATTGGTCTTATGGGCACGGTTGCTAACGCGTCGCTTGACGACGGCGGCAGTGTCACCGGTGTCATCCCCGAGGTCCTGGTCAAGAAGGAAATCGCCCATCCGCGGCTGACTCACCTGGAAACTGTTGCGACTATGGCCGATCGAAAGTCGCGCATGTATGAACTCGGCGATGCTTTTGTTGCGCTCCCCGGCGGTGCGGGCACGCTGGAAGAGTTCTTCGAGGTGTGGACCCAGCAGCACCTGGGGATTCATGCCAAGCCGGTGGCGTTGCTGGGACCTTCGGGCTTCTGGGAGCCCCTGCTGGTGCTACTGCGCAATGTTGTGGATGCGGGCTTTGTGCGGCCGGAGCTTCTCGATGCGCTTATCGTCGTCGACGACGTCGACAAGCTCCTGCCGGCGTTGATTGCGTGGCGTGCGGGGCGGACGAAGTTTTAGCCTGTTCCCAGCCCCCCCCACAACACACCACTAGTGAGCAGCAGCCAGCTGCTGCAGCTCGGCTTCGGTGCCGTTGAAGACATCCTCATCGACGATGGTCGGGATGCCATCGATGCGGCCGGTGGAGGAACGCTGCCAGAAGGTCATGCTCTCCCAACCGCCCGGCAGCGAGGTCGGAGCGCTGTCTTGGTAGGCGGCGAGCCACAACGGGTAGTCGGTGAAGTCGGTCGAGTTACCCATTGGGTTCTGCCAGAACCAACGGTAGGTGTAAATCATCGGGGTTTCGCCGGTCTTTTCCTCGACGCGCTCGAGGAAGTCCTTGGTCCACTTTTGCAGCTGGGTCGGGTTGAGGCCGTTGTCCAGCTCGATGTCCAGCACAGGTGGCAATGTCTTGTCCGTGGAGATTTGCTCATCGCGCTGCTGCAGTGCTTCCACATATTGATCGGCCTGCTCGGTTGCGGAGCGATCCGGATGCGCCTTGTGGTAGCTGCCCACGTACAGACCGGCCTTAGCTGCGGCGATGGAGTCCTCGAGGAAGTACTTCTGGTCGCCTTCGACACCATCAGTGGCCTTGATGAAAGCGAACTTCTGGCCGCTGGCTGCGACCTCGTCCCACTTCAGCGCGACACCACCTGGGCGCTGCCACTTGGAGACGTCCACACCAGTCGGCCCCATGTAGAAGCCGGTGCGCGCCGAGTTCGACGATGCGCTGGTGGCTGAACCGGTTGACGAACCGTTGGCATCAGAGCCCTGCGACTCCTGAACATCCGACGCAAGCGGCGCATCGGTGATGCTCGGTGATTCAGTCAAAAAGTCGAGCGACCCCTTGGAATCAGCAGCGGACGGGTTGGAGTGTGCAAATGCATCCTGGGGTTGCGCGTCAGCCGGTGCAATAACGCCCAAGGTCAGCGGCGCAACGGCCACGATACCCGCCAAAGTGGCGCGGCCCGGGCGTCGCTTCAGCACCGCGGTCGCGGAAAGTGGAAGAAATTTCATGGTTTGCACCTTACCCCCTAAACCACTTCCGCCCCATTCGTAAGCCTAAACTTATCCCACCCCTCCAGTCACAGCTTCAATCCGCCCTTGCCCCTAGACTGGCGGCATGACAAATAGCACTAATACTGAGACCCAGTCCGCAACGTCCCAATTCTCAACGGCTCCTCGCCCACAGGATGACCTCTACTTGGCCACCAACGGTGAGTGGGTTAGCAATCACGTCATCCCGGCTGACCGCCCCATCGATGGCGCCTTTTACAAGCTGAGGGATGAGGCGGAGGAAAACGTCCGCGAGCTCATCACCACTGCCGCCGATGCGGATCCGAATTCCCGCGTCGCTCGCTTGTACAACTCTTTCATGGACGAAGCCGCTATTAATAACGCCGGCGCTGCTCCGCTCGCGCAGGATTTAGAAATGATTGCCTCCGCCGAGAACGCGCATGAGCTGGCATTGGCACTCGGCCGCCTCGACCGCCTCGGTGTCGGTGGTGCGCTCGGGTACTGGGTAGAGAAGGATTCCGGCTCGGACCTGGATGCTCTCTACCTGCTGCAGTCGGGCCTCGGCCTCCCGGATGAGGCTTACTACCGCGAGCCTGGCCACGCCGACACTCTCGCCGCCTATGAGCAGCATGTTGCCGCTATGTTGAAGCTCCTCTCTTCGCATGACGACGGCGCGGGGGACCTCTCCACTGCACTTGCTGCATTCGAGTTGGTGGATCCGGCCGCTGCGGCGGCGCGCATCGTGGCTTTTGAAAAGCGCATTGCAGCTGGTCACTGGAATGTGGTCGATACCCGCGACGCACTGAAGACCTATAACAAGACCGCTATTGCTGACCTCCCCACCGGCTTCCCGGTCGCGGAGTGGCTCGCGGCCACCGGTGTCAATGAGACGAACCAGACTGCCATCGACACCATCGTGGTGATGATGCCGTCGTACTTCGAGCACTTGAGCAAGCTGTGGCAGGACACTGACCTGGCAGATCTGCGCCTGTGGGCGCTGTGGCGCGTTCTCCACCAGCGTGCTGCCTACCTGTCGAATGACTTCTCTGCGGAGAGCTTTAACTTCTACGGCCGCACCTTGCAGGGTTCGACCGAGCAGCGTGCACGCTGGAAGCGTGGTGTTGCCTTTGCCGACGGGGCGGTTGGACATGACGTCGGCAAGCTGTATGTGGAAAAGCACTTCCCGCCGGAGTACAAGGAGCAGGTCCTGGAACTGGTGGACTACCTGCTGGCGGCGTACCGGGAGCGCATTTCGGAGCTGCCGTGGATGACGAAGGCGACGCAAGAGCGAGCATTGGAGAAGCTGTCGCTGTTTAAGGCCAAGATTGGTTACCCGGAGCGTTGGCGTGATTACTCGGCGATGGAGCTCGGGGATTCACTGATGGCCAATGTCCGCGCCGCCAGTGCTTTTGCGCATGATTATGAGGTAACAAAGCTAGGTACTCCGGCCGATCGCGATGAGTGGCATGGCACTCCGCAGACGGTCAACGCCTTCTACAATCCGGTGGTCAATGACATCACGTTCCCGGCTGCGATTTTGCAGTCGCCGTTCTTCTCTCCGGACGCATCGCCAGCGGAGAACTTCGGTGGTATCGGTGCCGTTATTGGTCACGAGATTGGGCATGGTTTTGATGACCAGGGCTCACAGTATGACGGGCACGGCAACCTCCACCAGTGGTGGACCGATGAGGATCGCGCAGCTTTTGAGAACCTGACCGCCGCACTGGTGGATCAGTACGAGGGACTGGTGCCGCAGGCACTGCGCGAGCAGGCCGAGGAGGGCGCTGACCTGCCCGGTGTCAACGGTCGCTTCACCCTGGGCGAGAACATCGGCGACTTGGGCGGGCTCGGCATTGCCGTCGTCGCTTTCCGCCGTTTCCTCGCTGCCCGCGGTGAAGAACTTGGACTGGAGGACACCCCAGAGACCTACCGTGACCTGTTCAAGCAGTGGGCACTGGTCTGGCGTTCTAAGATTCGCCCGGAGTTTGCACGCCAGCTGCTTGCGATTGACCCGCACTCACCAGCGGAGTTCCGCTGCAACGTCATTGCCAGCAACATCGATGAATTCCATGAGGCCTTCGGCACTTCAGCTGGCGACGGCATGTGGCGTGAGCCGAGCGAGCGCGTGAATATCTGGTAGCGCTGCGGGAACCCAACCTGCGCTGCGTTCCCCTCCAACGCCTTCGGGAGGGCCCTCCGATGCCCTCCGACACCCTCCGGGGAAAGCCAACGCCTCACCGTTTACTACAAATGCAAAAGCTGACTTTTTGTTTTTGCAAACGTGGAACTAAAATCACAGGTGAGGCGCACGCTTTCCCGATGATCAAGTCGGGCAGGGCCACAATCAAGCGAGGTTCCTGTTACAAGTGCGCTTGCTAAGTGCTCTTGTTGGAGGAGGCCGCTGTGGACAGTCGCGACATCCAGGCACTCACCGCCGTCAAACTCTATTACGGCGAGGGGCTCACACAGTCTCAGGTTGCAACCGAACTCGGGGTTTCCCGCCCAACGGTTTCTAAACTGCTCAACCTTGGCCGTGAGCGCGGTTACGTGCGCATTGAGATCCATGATCCGCGCGAGGAAGCCTCAGAGACCGCTACGCAGATGCGGGATCGCTACAAGTTGAACGATGTGCGGCTGGCGCAACCGGCTCGCGCTGGCAACGCAGTCTTGCTCCGCGAGTTGGGGCGCGTGGGCGCCGAGCTTCTCGACGAGCTGGTGGTCGACGGTACCCTTCTCGGGGTTTCGTGGGGTAAGACCATGTACTCCGTATCCACGCAACTGAAGTCCAAGGATGTCTCGGGCGTGGAAATTGTGCAGCTCAAGGGAGGAATGAGCCACTCCGATAAGTCCACGAACGACATCCGCACTATTGGCGCTTTCTGCCACGCTTTCCACGCCTATGCCCGCACACTGCCGCTGCCGGTGATTTTCGATTCGGTCGAGACCAAGCGCATCGTGGAACAGGATCGGTTCATTGCCAGCGTTTTGGCTCTTGGCCGGACGGTGGACATTGCAGTTTTCACCGTCGGCGCCGTCGACCATGATTCGCTGGCCTTGAACTTGGGACAGCTGTCGGCAACCGAAAAGGACTTGCTCGTGGAGCGCGCAGTGGGCGATGCCTGCTCACGCTTCTACCGCGCTGACGGTGGCATTGCGCTGCCAGAGGTCGATGCCCGCACGGTAGGCATCAGTCTTTCTGACCTGCGCCGGATCCCCACTCGGGTACTTGTGGCCGGTGGCGCACACAAGGCCGCGGCCATCGACGTGGCCCTTCGAACAAATTTGGCTACTCACCTGGTCATCGACGATGCCACCGCTGAACGCCTGCTTGCGCTGGACTCACCGGCTGCACCGGCTGCACCGGCTTCACCGGGCTCGCCAGACTCCCCTGATAGCTCCACCCCTTCCCCTGCCACGGAATAACCGTCCCGAGACGCATCAGTACAAAGAACTGACACCCGGGCCCGAGAAGCGTCTTTGTCCTCTTCGACCGATAGACTTAAGCGAGCGCACATGTCCGCATATATGTTGCAGCCGCTGTCCGGTCGGAGAGGACGATTGTTTAGGTGTCACCAGCACAGCAAATCAGGCACACACTCCAGGCCTACGAGTCGGCAGACGCATCTTTTGCTCAGTCCGCAAAGAAGTTGCCACCCGTGGGGTGGAAAGGAGCGCTCTACGCTCTCAAGCGTGCGGGTATTGAGTTTTTCTTGGAGCTCGGTTTCGACGCTGCCGCGAAGTTGACCTATTACACGGTGTTGACCTTCGCGCCTGCACTGCTTGCGATTTATTCAATTGCCACGCTGATGCTGGCCGGCTATACAGAAGACCTCAACCGTCTGACCGAGGATTTCATCCGCAGCTACATTCCGGCTGAGTATGCCGAACCGATCCGCAATGTCATTTCAACGATTATCGGCTCCGCCACGGGCGGTCTTGTCGCACTGACTATCGGTATTGTCTTTGCACTGATTTCGTCCTCGGCCTACACGCGCGCTTTTTCGCGTACGGCAAACTCCATCTACGGCGTTTCCGAAGGTCGCACGCTGATTCGCTACCACCTGCTCATGGTCGCCATTACGCTGCAGCTGTTAATCGGCACTGTGGTGCTACTTATTGCGATTATTGTCAATGACCAGCTAGTTATCACCATTGTCGAACCGGTTGCCCGCCCATTGGGTATTGAATCGACCACGCGACAGGTCATTGACTTCTGCATCTCCGTCTGGAGTTGGCTGCGCTGGCCGGTGATTATCGTCATGTCGATGATTCTGATTGGCTCGCTGTACTACTTCACGCCGAACGTGCGCATGCGCAAATTCCGCTGGCTCAGCACAGGTTCGGCACTGGCAATTATTAGCTCGCTGATCATCGGCAAGGCGCTCCAGCTGTACTTATTCAACTTTGCGGCTTCGAATCCCTATGGCGCCATGGGTGCGGTTATCGCGCTGATGACCGCACTCTGGAGCATTAATGTGGTCGTGGTCTTCGGCTTTAAGCTGGATGCCGAGGTTGAGAGGATGCGCCAACTGCGCGCTGGCCTGCCCTCAGAGCGATACATCCAGCTTCCGCCTCGGGCTACCGCTGCCGCCGAGGGCGAGCAGAAAATCCATCAGAATCTAGAAAAGCAGGCGGCCGAATTCCGAACTGAGGAAGAGCTATAGCGCAATCACACCCACGATTGCTGCGTTGAGCAGGTTGGTGCACAGACCCGCGATTAGCGCCAGTGGACCGTTCTTGGCAATCTCACCGCGGCGCTCCGGCGACAGCGCGCCGAAGGAACCAATCTGAATCGCAATGGACGACAGGTTAGCGAAGCCGGCCAGGGCGAAGGTCGCCAGCATGATGGACTTCGGATCCAGCGAGTCGACGTGCTCAGAGAACGAGGTGTAGCCGACGAACTCGTTCAGAATCGTCTTCTCACCAATGAAGCTACCGACCAGCCCTGCGTTCTCCCACGGCACACCAATCAGCCATGCAATTGGCGCAAAGATTAGCCCGAACAGTCCTTCCAGAGACCAGTTATCCTGACCGAACCAGCCGCCAATGCCGCCGATCATCGCCGACAGCATCGCAATCACAGCGATGAACGCAATCAACAGACATGCCACAACCACAGCAATACGACCGCCGGCCAGCGCACCCGATCCAAGCGCATCAATGACGTTCTTCGACTCGGTATCGCGGACATCCTTCACCGACGCATCCAGATCAGATTCCTCTGTCTCCGGCCAGAAAGTTTTCGCAATCAGCAGCGAGCCCGGCGCGTTCATTACCGATGCCGCCAGCAGGTATTCCAACGGCGCACCGAGCAGGGAGTACCCGATCAAGGTCGATCCGGCCACCGACGCAAAACCGCCCGACATACATGCGAACAGCTCCGACTTGGTCAGTTTCGGAATATACGGCTTAACGACGAGTGGAGCCTCCGACTGCCCGAGGAAAATCACCGTGGAAGCGAAGACGGACTCCACCTTCGAGGTACCCATAATGAACTTCAGTGCGGAGCCCACATATTCGACGAAGTACTGCACTACCCGCAGGTAGTAGAGGGCACCGAGGACTGCGCCCAGGAAGATGATCACTGGCAACACGTTAAGCACGAAGACGAAGTTCTTACCCGTGTCGTCGAAAAGATTACCGAACACAAAAGAGGTGCCCTCATTTGTAAAATCGATCATCTTCTCAATGGCACCGGCCACACTCTTCAGCGCCTGGAAGCCAGGTTCCCACTTCAGCACTACCAGCGCGAATACCGCTTGCAGCAGCAGGCCAACGCCGAGTGTGCGCCAGTTAATGGCTTTCCTGTTCTTTGAGATAGCAATGGCAAATCCGATGACGAGGATGATGCCCAGTAAGCCTTGCAGTCTATCCATGACTAAGGTCTTCTTTCTTGATAAAAGAGGCTGTGGTGATGATGCCTACAGGTCCTCGGGACCAAAGGAGTAAGGGAGAATTTTTTCGAAGTCAATGCTGGACGGAGCGCCCAAACCACCATTTTCCGGGCGCTCGGACTCCACTATGACGCGCTTGCACCCAAATTCGTGCAGGACTTGCCGACAGGCGCCACAGGGGTGGCACGGTGCCGCCTTTCACCCGACGATGGCGCAGGCCGCAATCTTATGGTTGCCGCCGTGCTCCGCGACCATGCGAAATACGGCTGTGCGCTCTGCGCAGTTGGTCAACCCATAGGATGCATTTTCTACGTTGCAGCCTGTGACCACCGTGCCGTCGTCAAGCAGAAGTGCGGCACCGACCGGAAAACCTGAATAGGGGACGTACGAGTTTTCCGTGGCTGCGTAGGCCTTAGCCAGCAGTTCTTCGTCTGAGATGTGGGACATTGTGCTCTCCCTCTCCGAACCTGTTCGAGGTATTTATGCAAACATACTTATGTGGGTACAAATGGAAAGTTACCTATTGACATTTGTTCTAGTGCTGATGATAATCGGAATCAGCAGAGTTCACAAGACCAATATCGCTAAGCACAATCGCCTATAAAAGGAGCGAACAATGGCTGAAAAGTTCGATGTAGTTGACGTCATCAAGGTAAAGCGTGATGGCGGTGAGCTCAATCCGGAGGAGATTTCCTGGGTCATTGACGCCTACACCCGCGGCGTCGTGGGCGATGAGCAGATGGCGGCGCTGAACATGGCCATCTTCATCCGCGGCATGAACCGCCGCGAGATTGTGGATTGGACTCAGGCGATGATTGACTCGGGCGAGACCATGAGCTTCGCATCGCTGAGCAAGCCCACCACGGACAAGCACTCCACAGGTGGTGTCGGTGACAAGATCACGCTGCCGCTGGGCCCACTGGTGTCCTCCTACGGCGTGGCCGTCCCACAGCTGTCCGGTCGCGGCCTCGGACACACCGGCGGCACCTTGGACAAGCTGGAATCCATTCCAGGCTGGCAGGCGGATGTTCCGAATGATCGCTTGATGCAGATTCTGGAGAATTCCGGTGCGGTCGTCGCAGCAGCCGGTGCGGGCCTGGCACCTGCGGACAAGAAGATTTACGCGCTGCGTGACATCACCTCGACGGTGGACTGCATTCCGCTGATTGCCTCGTCAATCATGTCCAAGAAGGTTGCGGAGGGCACTTCCAACTTGGTGCTGGATGTCAAGGTCGGTTCGGGCGCCTTCATGAAGGACCTGGATCAGGCTCGTGAGCTGGCTCGCACCATGGTTGACCTGGGCAACGACGCGGGTGTGAACACCCGCGCACTGCTGACGGACATGTCCACTCCGCTGGGTCTGACCATCGGCAATGCCCTCGAGGTCCGCGAATCGGTGGAAGTTCTCGCAGGTGGTGGCCCCGCAGATGTCGTGGAGCTGACCTGTGAGCTGGCCCGAAACATGCTGGAGCTGGCCGGCGTACACGATGCCGACGTGGAGAAGGCACTGAAGGACGGCCGCGCTATGGACTCGTGGAAGAAGATGATCCGCGCTCAGGGTGGCGATCCGGATGCCGCTTTGCCGGTGGCACCTCACACGCACGATGTGGTTGCGCAGGCTGACGGTTACCTGACCAAGCTGGATGCACTGGCTCTCGGCGTTGGTTCCTGGCGCTTGGGCGCGGGACGTGCTCGTAAGGATGATCCGGTGCAGGCCACTGCCGGTATTGAGATTTTTGCCAAGCCGGGAGACAAGGTGGTCAAGGGCCAGAAGCTGCTCACGCTGCACACTGAAACTCCGGATAAGTTCGAGCGCGCCCTCGAGTCCATCGAGCCGGGCATTGAAATCGGCGACACCGCGCCGACAGCCGAGCGCGAGATTATCCTCGATCGCGTGTCCTAGAAAATCTCTGACGGGCTCGCGCCGGCGCCACTTCCCCGCCCCGAGCCCGCCACCTCCCTACTTTTAAGCACCTACTTTTAAGCTCTCTCCCAAATTTCCGAAAGGACTTGATTTCTCCCATGACTTCCCGCGCTGATGTTGCCAAGATGATTGACCACACCCTCCTCAAGCCAGAAGCCACCTCTGACCAGGTCAAGGCTCTTATCGACGAGGCCGCCAAGCTCGGCACCTACTCCATCTGCATCTCCCCTTCGCAGCTCCCAGTCGAGGTGCCAGAGGGCCTGCATATCGCCACTGTCGTCGGTTTCCCCTCCGGCGCGGTAAAGGCCGAGGTCAAGGCTGCTGAAGCTGCTCGCGCTGTGGCCGATGGTGCTGAAGAAGTCGACATGGTCATCAACATCGCCTTCGCCAAGGAGCACCGCTTCGACGACCTCGAGGCCGAAATCAAGACTGTTCGCGATGCCATTCCGGGCAAGATCTTGAAGGTCATCATCGAGTCGGCCGCCCTGACCGATGAGGAAATCATCGCAGCCTGCAAGGCCTCCGAGTCCGCAGGCGCAGACTTCGTCAAGACCTCCACAGGCTTCCACCCGGCCGGCGGCGCTTCCGCTCACGCTGTGAAGCTCATGCGCGAAACCGTCGGCGACCGCCTGGGTGTCAAGGCTTCTGGCGGTATCCGCGATGCCGCTGCCGCCGAGGAAATGATTGCTGCGGGCGCCTCCCGCCTGGGCCTTTCCTCCTCCGCCGCTGTCCTCGATGGTCTGAAGTAGGCGAACACCGATGCTCTCCGAACAGCTACAAGCCACCATCACCGATTGGATCGCCCACGATCCGGACGAGGCCACCGCTACCGAGCTCTCCTCTCTTTACGACGACGCCAAGGCCGCCGACCCCGATGCGATTGCCGAGCTGGAAAGCCGTTTCGCCGGGCCACTCGAATTCGGCACTGCAGGTCTTCGCGGTGTCGTTGCAGCTGGTCAGTCCCGTATGAACCGCGCCACGGTCATCCGTGCCACCGCCGGCTTGGTCGCACACCTGAAGAACATTGTGGGCGATGACTTTACCGTGGTCATTGGTTGCGATGCCCGCCACGGCTCCGCTGATTTTCACCGCGATGCCGCCGCGGTTGTCGCCGCGGCCGGTGGCAAGGCCCTGGCCCTGCCACAGCAGCTGCCCACACCGGTGACCGCCTTTGCCGTGCGCCACCTCAATGCCGATGCCGGTATTATGGTCACGGCCAGCCACAATCCGCCGAAGGACAATGGCTACAAGGTTTATCTCGGTGGCCGCGTGGTGGAGTCGGATTCCCGCCGAGGCGTCCAGATTATCGCGCCCCATGACAAGCAAATTGCGGAAGCCATCGCCGCTGCTCCACCAGCTGATGAAGTCCCGCGTGACTTCGATGCCGTCGAGCAGGTTGGTCCTGAACTGCTGGACGCCTATGTGAAACGGGCGGCTGCGCTCGCAACGACGTCGTCAAACGAAGAGAAGCAGGCAGCGAAGATTGTCCTCACCCCGATGCATGGCGTCGGCGGCGAGACCATCGTGCGCACACTGAACGCGGCAGGTTTCTCGAATGTCAGCGTGGTCGAGAAGCAGTTCGCGCCGGATCCGGAGTTCCCGACGGTATCGTTCCCGAACCCGGAGGAAGCCGGTGCTTTGGATCTTGCGTTTGAGCTGGCTCGTGCCGAAGACGCGGATGTCATCATCGCGGCTGACCCGGATGCGGACCGTTGCTCGGTGGCTATTCCGGATAGCAGCGTCGACGGTGGCTGGCGACAGCTCTCCGGCGATGACATCGGTGCGTTTCTGGGTGAAGTCATCGGTGCGGACGCCGAGGCCCGTGGGACTGCGACCGTGACCAATGATGAGGGCGCGGAGTTTCCGGCCACGATGGCTAACTCGATTGTGTCTTCGCGCCTGCTGGGTAAGATTGCCGCAGGTCACGGACTGAATTATCGCGCTACTCTGACCGGCTTTAAGTGGATTGCTGGTGTGGATGGGCTCATCTTCGGCTACGAGGAGGCCATTGGCTACTGCACCGATCCGGCAGTCGTGCGAGACAAGGACGGCGTATCTGCGGCGGTGCGTGTCGCCGACGCGGTGGCGCGGTTGAAGGGCCAGGGGCTGGGCATTCAGGACCTGCTGGATGAGGTCACCTGCGCCCACGGCCTCTACAAGACCGCCCCGTTGACCTTCCGAGTCGAGGACCACTCGCTGATTACCAAGGGCATGGACACTCTACGCGCCAACCCGCCTGCACAGCTGGCCGGATCGGAGGTCACGCAGGTCACGGACATGAATGACGGCCTAGACATGGTCGACGCCAAGGGCGAGAGCTATCACATCCCGCCTACCGACGGCATTCTCATTCTCACCGAGGCCAACGACCGCGTCATTGCCCGGCCTTCCGGCACGGAGCCGAAGCTGAAGTGCTACTTGGAGGTCGTGCTGCCGGCCGCGCCGGCTGCGATTCCACACGCCGCCGCTGCCGAACGCCTCGACCAGATCAAGGCCGAGCTCAAGGAAATCCTGGGGATGTAGCCACTGAGCAGCTACTAGCTACACCTCGCAACAAACTGGGGTGCGCATGAACGAAACGGTCAAAAAGGCCGTGAAGTCTCATGCGCACCCCAGTTTCGCATGTGCAGCCCGGAGTCTTGGGCCGGCTCATGAGTTACTGACTAGGTTTATGACAAAAACAAGCAGAAATTAGTGCCGAAACTGCCATAAACTTAAGCAGTTTCTCGATGGTCACAACCTCATTTGAAGCTCACCACCACATTTCGGGTCTAGCTAAACCCGTCCTTGCCGCATTTTGCGGACGACATGCGTCTCCTAATATGCTTTACAGTTTTCCCAGTAATACAATAAAAGACGTTAACCGTGTCCCCAGGGGGATGGAACACCATTCGCTACGCGGGTTAGGCCCATCACAGGGGGAACACTTCCTCCTCGCGATTGGTACGTCCAGCATGTCGTATAACGAGTTCCCCAGCTCAGACCCCAACTACAATTCGAATCCTTCCACCGGTTCTTTCGGCCCCGTGTACCCGAACCAGCCAGCCCAACCCACCGGTCACGCAGACTGAGACCGTGGTCGTTCCGAACTCCGCGAGCTCCGGTGGCTCTGCTGGGTCCTCGAACTCGTCACGTGGTCTGGCTGGCGGCAACCTCTCCAGCGCATGGAAGGGCACGTCCTCAACGAGCGATCCGTTCGTTCGAAATGTCCACAGCGCCTACGTCCGCTATCGCAATTCCACCGGTGCGGAATCCGGCACCATCTCGGCCTACAGCCCAACGACTGGCCTGACCTACAACATGTGGTGCCGTCCTGCTGGCGGCAACATCAAGTGCACGGGTGGCCGTAACGCAGTGGTGTACATCGGCTAAGCCCCCCACAGCCAAGGTCACAACATTCCAGTCCACGACCTACGCCACCACGTCGTCCAGACCACCAGCTAGGTCGTGGAAGATCGCTCGGTTGAGACGAAATGCCTTCTTCGCCTCGTCGACCACGGCATCTTTATCGGCATCCGAAATGCCCAGCTCAGACAGACTCCGTCGGTAGCCGTCGCGGTAGGGCTTAATTTTTCCGATCGCGGAGAAGTCATAGAATCGGGTTCCCTCCGCACCGATGCCGTAGTGCTTGGCCAGCATGGACGCAATCACCTGACCACCAGAAAGATCACCCAAGTAGCGAACATAATGGTGCGCCAATGCGGCGTTGGCGTTGCCGTTGCTTTCGATTTCACGAAGCTCGGCCACGTAGTTCTTTGTCGCCTCCACAGGCGAGATCTTTTCCCGCCAATCAGGCCCCACCAAGTGCTCAAGGTCGGCTGCCAGTGCTTCCAGGCGCTCCAGCTGCGCATCGTAGACCGCGCTGACCTGCTCTGACTCCGCAGTGGACCGCACTGCCTGCTCCAACGCTTCGTACACAAAGTAGAGCTGACCGGTTAAATCGATGGCCGCCTGCGCATCCAGTTCACCCGCGAGCAGTCTCGACATGAAGTCGGAGTTTTCCGCTTCACTGTGGACACCGGAAGTCTCCACTTTGAGCCGCTCTGCCAAGGGCTGAGCAGCCAGCTTGTCACCTTCTTTAATCGTGTTTTCAACCATCGTTTTCTTCTTTCTCTGTGGGCTTTTCGGAGACTAGGGTGAGAGGTATTGTCCGCGCTGAGGCACCAGTACGGGGTTGCCCGCGGAGTCCTGAAGCACTTCCACACCGATGCCGTAGACTTCGCTGATGGTCTGTGCATCCAGGGTTTCCGCAGGCGGGCCTTGCTTTACGACGCGCCCCTGCGCCACCACCACAACGTGATCGGCATACGCCGCTGCGGCGGACAAATCGTGCAGGACCACGACCACGGCTTTGCCCGCCGCCGCGCGGGCGCGCATCATTCCCATGATTTTTTCGGCATGGTGGAGGTCCAGGGCCGCGGTCGGTTCGTCGAGAAGCACGACGGGAGTGTCCTGGTAGAAGACGCGCGCGCTGTGGACGCGGGCGCGCTCGCCGCCGGAGAGGGTCGGGACTTCCCGGTCAAGGAGGTGCGCGACGTCGCATTCAGTGATGACTTCCGCGAGCAGCTCCTCGTTCGGGCAGCCCCAGGGGTTGCGTCCGAAGTCGATGACTTCGCGGCTGGTGAATGGCACGGACAGCTCTTGGCTCTGCACCAGGACAGCGCGGTAGCGGGCCAGGTCAGCGATGGAGAGCTCGGCAATGGAGTGCTCGCCGATCCGGACGTCGCCGCCGCTGAGCTCATGGTCGCCGGAAAGCGCTGCGAGCAGTGTCGACTTTCCGGCACCATTCGGGCCGACCAGCGCGGTGACTTTTCCGGGCTCGGCGACCACGGAAATATCGTTGAGGATGCGGTGACCATCCAGGGTGATGCTGACATTTTCGGCAGAAATGCCCAGACCAGAGTGGATTTCCATTAGTGCACCGCCCTCTTCGAACGCAGGAGCAGCCAGAAGAACAGCGGGCCACCGACAATCGAGGTGAGCATTCCCAGCGGCAAGTCCGCACCGGTGATCATGGTGCGAGCCGCGAGGTCGGCCAGCGTTGTGGCCAGCGCGCCGCCGAGGATGCATGCGGGAATCAACGTGCGATGCGCTGGTCCCAACAGCAGTCGTGCAGCATGCGGCACGACCAGACCGATGAAGACGATGATGCCGGAAAATGCCACTCCAGCCGCCACGACCAGGGACGTGCCAAAAATGATGGCGCGACGCAGCGTGACGACGTTAATACCCAGGTGACGGGCTTGCGCTTCACCAAGACTCAGAATGTCCAGCTTGCGGTAGCTGACCCACATGGCAATTACGGCTGGAACTGTCACCAGCGTAATGATGACAACCTGCGTCCAGGTGGCGCTGGCAAACGAGCCCATCTGCCAGAACACAATGCGGTCGCGGGCAGCCGTGGAGGCTACGAATGTCAGGAGCGACACCAGACCACCGCAGATGGAGTTCACAGCCACACCGACCAGAATGATTCGGGCGATGTCGCGGCCACCGTGCGCATTGGCGGCCACAATAGCCGTGGCCACCGCACCACCAATAAAAGCTGAGACCGCAATAGCCCAGCTGCTGGCGAAGACACTCAACACTCCGCCAAGCACCCCGGAAAGCCCGGCGGCGGTGCCCAAAACTGTGGCGGTAGCAGCGCCGACGGCAGCGCCGGAGGAAACACCGATGAGGCCGGGTTCAGCGAGCGGGTTGCCGAACACCGCTTGCAGCGCCACACCCGCGAGGGCTAGCCCCGCGCCTACGAGGCAGGCCAGCGCGATGCGCGGTAGTCGCACTTGCCACAGCACGGTGTCGATGGGCTCTGGCGCGTCACCGAGACCGCCATTGAACACTAGCCTCACCATTGAGCTCAGTGATTCGCCGATGGTGGCGCCGAACTGCCCCACGGAGGCCGACCAGCCTATTGCCAGCACCAGCGCTAGGGCGAGCCCGATGAAAACGGTCGCCTGTCTGAACGGAATAGTTTTGTTCGCGGTTGTCTGCATTGCTCAGCCAGTCACTTCCCCGCAGTCTTGTCTGCACTCGCATCAGCACTCGCATCAGAGCCTGCACCAGAACCAGAACCAGCACCGCCACCGTAGAGAGCATCCGCAATGGCGCGGATGGCACGCGGCGACTGCGAGTCAAAGGACAGCAGCTGCGAATCCGGCACATCCACAACGGACTCATTCTGGCCCGCCGGGGTCTGCGCGATGCCCGGGATCTCCTTCAGACCTTCAATCCCGCCGACGGACTCCAGGCCACCGGTCATCACCAAGATGGTGTCGGGAGCCGCAGCGATCAGGGACTCCGGAGTAATCGGCGTGAACGCGCCCTGAATACCAACGCCCTCGCCGGCATCAACACCGCCCAGACGAGTAATCAGAGAACGCCCACCCGAGTCCGGCCCTGCAATCATGGCCACACCGGTTCCGCGCACGTAGAGGATCATCATCTTGCGGCCATCGGCCTTGGCGTGCGCGTACTCGGTCGCAGCCGCCAGCTCCTTATCCAGGTGCTCCTTCACTGGGCCAACTTGGTCAGCCAGGCCGACTGCGCTCGCAACTTCGTCGATAAGCGTGTTGATGGTCTCGGGAGTGCGCTCGTCCGACACATGGACGACAGTGATTCCCGCCTTTTCAAACGTGTCGAACACGCGGCTGGGGCCAATCGAGCCATCGGTAATGATGAGCTCCGGCTTTAGCTTCATCACCGACTCAGCATTGACCGCATGCCCGCCGATAGTGAGGTTTGGCAGATCCTTTACCGCCGGGAAATCGGAGGTGGAGTCGCGCCCCACCAGACGGTCCCCGAGGCCAAGCGTGTAGACCGCACGGCTGAGCGCTCCCGCCCGGTCAAGGGTGAGAATACGCTGGTAGTCCTTACCTTCTGCCGGCTTCGGATCCTTTAGCAGCACTTCGGGGTTTTCCGAAGGCAGGTTCGCATGCGCGGCACCGTGAGCGGAAATGTTGTCGGCGCGCGGTACCGTCGTCACGCCAGCGCTTGACGACGATCCCTCTTCCCTCGCGGCATCATCGGAACCACAGGCGACTAGTCCTGCGACCAGGACAACACTCAGCAGTGTCCCGGCAAGGCTGCGAACGCGACAGGCAGGCACGGTGAACATATTCCCCCTCTGTGAGCTGACGCTGCACGGAGATAGACGACAAAAGAATGACTAAATAACGACTAACACTAGTAACAAAGAGCTTAGAAAGGACTTTGCTCTACTCACCCAAAGAATCTTAGGCTATCTTTTAGTTCTAGGTTAGCCTACCCTTAAATAAACATAGTAATTTCTACAGTTTTTCGGAAGGACGTTACCTCCTATGACTACTCGCACATTCCAGCGTCGCGCGGCTTTCCTGGCTATTCCGGCCGTCGCCGCACTTCCACTTCTCGCCGCCTGTGGCTCAGATGACCCAGACGGTGCCGCGCAGGATGCTGCCAACGCCTCGGAAACCACCAGTTCGGCTGAGGCTCAAGAAACCGACGCCCCCGCCCGTGAAGTAACCATGGAGGCCGAGCCGGTCAACGACCTGTCCGAGGGCGATGTCATCACCGTCGACCTCGCTGGCCTCGACCCCGACTACGGCTACTACGCCGCACTCTGCGCCGCAGAGAAGGCTCCAGGCAACCCCGTCCCGGACTGCACCGGTGACCGCAGTGCCGGCACCCAGTCGCAGCAGTGGATTACCAAGAAGTCCGGTGGCACCACCACCATCGCCGACGACAACACTGCGCACTTCGAGCTCAGCGTCGTCCCCACCGGTGAGGCCGTGGACTGTACTCAGCAGGAGTGCGTGCTGAAGCTCTTCGGCGACCACAGCGAGGGTTTCGAGGACATCACCGAAATCCCGGTTACTTTCGCAAAGTAGCCAAACCACACACGCGCAGGTGTCGCAGACCTAGGCTAAGAGCCATGGAAACCGACCAGCCTGCGACTGCCAAAGAGGCGGCACCGCGCCGCATCACACTCCTGCCCGGCGACGGCATCGGCCCCGAAATCACCGATGCCTGCCGAGGACTCATCACCGGCGTCTTCCCCCACTGGGAACTGAAAGAGGCACATATTGGCTGGTCACAATGGTGCGCGCACGGCAATCCCATCCCACAGGAGACCTGGGAAACACTAGAGCGCAGCGATGCCGCTCTCCTCGCGGCGATTACCTCCAAGCCCGCTCGCGAGGCCGAGGAAGAACTAGCACCGCATCTGAGCGGTACCGGCCTGACTTACCGCTCCCCTGTTCTCCAGCTGCGCCAGCGCCTCGATCTCTTCGCCAACATCCGCCCGGTCACCCTGCCCGGCGCGGCTGCCGACTTCACCATCGTCCGCGAAAACACCGAGGGCCTCTACAGTCACGACTATCTCCTTCCGCCTCACGACGCCCCGGCCGACTCCTCGCACCACCACCTGTGGGCAGAGGTGGTGGAGGACTCGACGGTGGCTCGCGCCGTCGATAAGCATGGCGAAGTTGCGGTTTCTTTGCGCGTGACGACGTCCTTTGCGTGGCACCGCCTTGCGCGACAGGCGGCTAAGTTGGCTCTCGCGCGGCAGGCGGCAAACCCCGATTCGGAGGCCACGCCGACGGTGACGGTGGCGGACAAGCCGAATATCCTGCGGGACTCTGCGCGTGTGATTCGCGGGGCGGTTGAGCAGGTTGCGGAGGAGTATCCGCAGGTCGCATTCGATTTTGCCAATGCGGATGCCGTGGCAATGCAGCTGGTGACCGACCCGGCGCGCTTTGATGTCATCATCGCGGAGAACCTTATCGGCGACATTCTCAGTGACATCGGCGCTGGGCTGATTGGCGGGCTGGGGCTGGCGGCGTCGGCGAATGTGGGCGATAACTTCGCGGTTTTCGAGCCGGTGCACGGTTCGGCACCTGACATTGCGGGTCGCGGCGTTGCTAACCCGGCTGCGTTTTTGCTCTCAGCGGCAATGTGCGCGGAACATCTTGGGCATCCGACCTCAGAGCTCGCACCGGCCGCCAAGCTGCGCCAGGCCGTCTACGCCGCGACTCGCACCGCGCCGACGCTGGATCTCGGCGGCACCGCAACTACCAGCGACTTTGTGGCTGCGGTGCGGGCGGAGCTGGGGTTATAGGCCCCTCAGCTCCTACTGGAACTGGCTGAGGTCAATGCCTTCCAGCGGGTCGGACTCGCGGATGTCCTCCTCCGGAGGCAGCGGCACCTCGCAGAGCACAACTGCCGCACCGCACGGGTCCTGCACGGTTGCCAGCGGACCAAACTCGGTGGCCTGCGGGGCAACGAGCACGGAACCGCCCAGTTCCTCAGCCTTGGCGACAGCGGTGTCGATGTTCTCCACGCCGAGGTAGGCCAGCCAGCCGACGAAGCTCTTGTCGGCAGCATCGGTCTGCGCGGCAACCGAGCTGGCTACCAAACCTGCAAATGGTGCCCCGTCTTCCATCGCGACTGCGAAGGTGCCGTGCTCGTTCTTGTTGCGCACTGCGATTTCCCAGCCAAAGAAGTTGTGATAGAAGTCCGCGACCTGCTCAAAGGTCTCCTCCGGGCCTGCGACTAGCTCGAACCACACCGGGGTGCCGGGCTCGCCCGCTGCGATGAAGGCCTGCTCACCCGGCTGTTCCAGCAGCCCAATCAGGCCGCCGGCGGGGTCGGAAACGACGGCCATCGTGGATCCGTCGACAAGCGGAGTCGGTTCCTGGAAGACCTCAGCGCCGAGCTCGCGCGCCTTCTCGACGGCACCAGCGGCGGAGTCGACATGGAAGTTCACGCGCCACTGGTTGACGAAGGCATCCTCAGCGTCCTTATCGGCCTCAAGCAGCACCGACACCGGCATTCCGGACAGCATGGCAACGCGGCGACCAGCGGATGCCTCGCGGGCATCCTCATGGATTGGCGCAGTGTTGCGGTAAGCCCATCCGAGAACACCACGGTAGAAGCGCTCGGTCTTACGCGGTGCAGCGGAGAGCAGATCTACGCGCAGGGGCATGCCAAATTCGGCGGGAAATGCGGGCATGAGTTACAGGTTCCTCCACTTTTCAGGATCAAAGTCATCATCGGCGGTGGCCTCATCAAAGTAGTCATCATCGACTTCATCGGCGGTGGCCACGCGTGCCGACATACCGGCAACAGAGACGACGTCCCCTGGACGCAGCACCTTGCCACGACGAGTGTCGACCTCACCGTTCACGCTGACCTGGCCCTCAGCAATGAGTTCCTTGGCCAGACCGCCCGTTTCCACCAGGTTTGCCAACTTCAGGAATTGCCCGAGACGGATGGACTCATCCCGGATTGCGACATCGATAGGCTCCATGCCTTTAAGTGTGTCATATCCGGTGAAAATGGTCGGAGTTTGGCTGGTTCGGAGAGGTTCAGAGCGTCTCATGAAACCTCTATTTCAATAAAAACTCTGAACCGCTGCGGAGCAAGGCAGCGCATCCTAACATGCTTTCCATGTCCTATTCGCGGCCTACGAAACGGTCCCTTATCGCCAGCGAAGCGCCACCTCGCCCTCCGCTGCGCCATATTATCGCCGCCTCGGTAGCCGTGAGCCTGCCGCTGATGACCCTGGCACTCATCTCAACGTCTGTCTCTGACCTGCTATTTTTACCTCCTATTGGCGCTGCCATGGCGCTTATCGTCGGCGCACCGACCTTGCCCCTGGCTCAACCACGAAATGTCGTGGTCGGACACCTCATCGGCTGCACGACTGGCATCGCAATTCTGCACATGTTGGGTTCGACCATCATTGCTGCAGCGGTTGCCGCCGGCGTTGCCTTCGCGCTCATGCTTCTTGCTCGCGCGGCTCACTCCCCTGCCACCGCTACCGCTATGGTCACCGTGCTGATGCCACACGGCCATGGGCTTACCAACGACTTCCGCTTCATAGGCTTCATTTTCGCTTCGTCAATCATGATCGTGGTGCTTGGCATCCTCGCAAATCGACTGCGCGGCCTTCGGTATCCCACCTACTGGTGGTAGGTGGACGCGGGGGTTTGGGGGTTTCGGTGCTCCGGGCGCCCCTAGGCACCCCGATGCAGTAATGACCCCGTTCTTCGGCCCATCTTGGGCCTCACTCTCAATTTGTGTGGTGGTTTTCCGCTTTACGACGCTTACGACCTGGGCTTTTACCAACCCCGAACCACACAAAGTGTGAATGAACGCCAAAAGGAGTCAGCCATGATACAGATAACCGGTAGTCGGCTGACTTCATAACAAACCAGAGTAAATGCGTCCTATTCTCGGTGGATTGACACAACAAACACTTCAAACCCCTGGCGCTCAAGCAATGTTACGCATCTATTGAGCGTAACTTTTGTAAATGAGAATAGATTCTTAGCGTTCAGGACCTTACCTTTCCCAGCCATGGCGAGGACGATCTTCTTAGGCCTACTTACTCGATCCTCAAATTCCATGCCCGCTTTTAAACATTTTTCTTTGAATTTATTCCATGCTTCGTCATCATAATAGAGAGTTTCAGCTGAAACTTGCGCCTGAGCGATAAGATGACTCGCAGGGGAGGAGCGGTCAAATTGCTTTACATGAATCAGAACATTTTTATCAAGAAATACATCTGCGACTTCGACCCCCTTTGGATGAGCCTCGGTTCTAATTAAATCTGCATCTAAGCAGATTCCACCAATAGAATCAGCTAGTTGCCTATTGTAAGCGGCTTCATTTAAACCTGGCTTCCAGACAGGAAACTGTACATTAAAAGACTTATTAAAGATTTTCTCTATCTTTTTATCGAGGTTTTCCAGATAGGCACTGGAAACCTCAAACCAGCTTCCGTTGTAAAAGCAGTGCCGCTTTCCTTTGAAGTCGGCTTCGAAGGTAATCCAGTTCTTAATTGGTATTTTTCTACTGATTGCCTCCTTCGCTTCATCATCTCGAAATAACTGAATCGAGATTTTTGGCACTTTGCTTACACGCTCATTTTGGGGAATTTCAGAAATGATTTCTATGAGATCATCCAGATCGGGTGTGCCTGTTTTTACCTTGCGCCGCCCAAACCCATATAGTTTCCAGGAGCCCGGAGAATCCGTATCATCTATTCGTTCGTCGGGCCAAGAAAGGCCCATCCTACCTTCGTTGTTATCAAATTCATCGAAGAGAAATGCGTCAAGGTACGAAATAATTGATTTATTGCGAATCTTGGTAAGTTGGTCTAGAATTTCAAGTTCCTGCTTGGGGGCTCGATGCAGAATTTCGCCTATTTGGTTGAGATCTTTCAACAAAGACTCCCGTGATTTCCCCAGTGGAATCGAGAGAGAATCTGAACCTCGGACTTGGATTTCTTTCTCGCCAGCGGTGAGTTCTGGAATGACGGCTGCCCCTTTGATACGAGACACAATTTCGCCGAAGTCACCTACTTCAAAACGATTAATGGTATCTCCAGAAGGAATCGAGGATCGGTCAGTTTTAGAGCGGTTATCTAAGATCGTCTTTGTCACTGACTTGAGTTTGTCAGGATTAATTGTGCGTGCCGCGATACGCTGGCCGAATCCATGGTCAATATATTCGGGCGAGATGAGCAAGTAGCCCATGCCGAATGCTAGTGCCCAGGTAGATTCATTAGAGTCTGGAATCAGGATCAGTCCGCTTGAAGTAACATTGCTTTGTCGAACTGGTTTCCCTGAAATCACACTGGCTTTTTCAACCCACGATGGTTGATTGTTCCTAATTTCACCATGTACAAGCAAACAATTTCTTTCATCAAGTTCGAAATCCTCGACACAAAACTCTTCAGTACGGTCTAGATATTTCTTTTGACAGAGTTCCTTGAGATTTGAATTTCCAGTCAGCTTATACAGCGTATAACTCGCTGTTTTAGATTTCTTTCCTGCCATTTTAAGCCCCTTCTGCATACCGCGGCGCGAACTTTTCCATCTGCTCATATACCCGCATGGTGGCTTCCTTCTGTCGGTCCGGCGGGTACTTATACTTGCGCAACAACAGTTTGATGGTCCGGCGCAGCTTGGCCTTGACATCATCACGGACGGTCCAGTCCGTGCGGGTATCACGCCGCATGGTGGCCACGAGTTGGCGCGCGATTTCTGCCAGGACATCGTCGCCCAGGACATCAACGGCGGACTCGTTTTGGGATACCACGTCGAAGAACGTCAGCTCGTCGTTAGTCAGCGCTGGCGTGAACTTCTCGCCGCGCTTGGACTCCTCGACTACTTCCTTCGACAGTTCAACGAGCTCGGCAATCACCTCTGCGGCGGTGAGCTGCTGGTTGGTGTAGCGCGTCATGACATCGCGGATGCGCTCCGAGAACAGTTTGCTGCGGACCTCATTGTTGCCTGTGGCGTCACGGATTCCCTGCTGCAGTTTGGTTCGCAACGCATCGATAGCCAATTCGATATTGGACTTCACATCCTTTTCGTCGAAGCCCTGTGCTGCAAGTTCCTGGAGGTTCGGAATATTCTTTCCGATTTCCCCGTAGATGTCGACAACCTTCTTGCTCTCGGCAGCATCGATAACCAGCTGGCCGAGGATTCGCCGCGCAGTATCGGAGATGGGCTCGCCGCGACTAGCGCGATCGGCAGCCTCCATCTTGATCAGCCACTGGCGTACTTCCAGATAGAAGCGCACATCGTCGCGAATTTCATCGGCACCATCCGCGGTAACGGCGATGGCCCACGAACGCGCCAACGCACCTGCTAGCTGCCGGAACTTCTTGGCCAGTGGACGGGCCATCGGGTCTTCCTGATCTACATTTCCCGGCGAACGCGGAGACCGCAGGAATCCAACTACCTGAGAAATAGCATTATGAAGATTTTCACCGGCAAGCAGCGCGCGCCAATTCACCGGAACCATTCCTTCGATTTGCGCCAGGAACCCGGTCGCAATCTGTAGGGTATCTTCGGCGTGCTGGCCGATGACCTTTGTTCCCTCTTTGCTGCCATCAACGGTGAACTCTTCGAGGGCTGCGCGAAGGTTATCTGTCAGCGGCGCGTATGCAATGAGCAGACCGTCTTGTTTGCCACGGAAGGTGCGGTTCACACGTGCCAGGGTCTGCATGAGCAGCGCGCCACGCAGCGGGCGGTCGATGAACAGCGTGTGCAGTGGAGGCGCATCGAAGCCGGTGAGCATCATGTCCTTGACGATGATGATTTCTAGTTCATCGTCAGGGTCCTTCATCCGCTCTTTGACTGCTTTGATGCCACTGGGCCGACGCATGTGCTTCTTAATCTCAGCCGGGTCGGACGGATTCGCGGAGTAGACAACCTTGATCTTGCCCTTGGCGTCCTCGTCACTGTGCCAGTCGGAGTGGCGCTCGATAATCTTCTCGTAGATGCGTGCGGCGATACTGCGCGTGGAGGTCACCACCATCGCCTTGCCGGGACCACCAATGAAGTCTTGCATGACTTCACGACGATCTTGCCAGCGCATTAGCAAGTCCTCGACGAGGGTGTTTAGTCGATCCTCCGTGCCGTACATGGCCTCCAGTGCCGCGGTGGTTCGCTGGATGCGGACGCGCTCGGATTCGCTGAGGCCTTCCATCGCCTCTTCGGCAGTGGCGTCGATGTACTCGTCGGTAACATTCTCAACTCGGGCCAGCGGAATCAGGCGAGGCTCAAAGTAAACGGGCACAGTGGCACCATCGTCGACAGCTCGCTGCAGGTCGTAGACATCGATTTCGTCGCCGAAGACCTTGCGGGTATCACGGTCCCACTCGGCAATCGGTGTACCGGTGAACGCAATCATGGTGGCGTTTGGCAGTGCGGTGCGCAGGTGCGCTGCGTAACCGTCAGCGTTGGTATCGCCGAAGCCATAGTGGGAGCGGTGCGCCTCGTCAGCGATGACGATGATGTTGCGGCGCTCCGACAGCAGAGGGTGCGACGCGTCACCCTCACGCTCGTCCTTGGTGAGCCCGAATTTCTGCAGGGTGGTGAAGTAAATTCCGCCGGAGGTGCGCGTCGCCAGTGCAGTGCGCAGTTCGTCGCGGCCCCCCACCTGCTTCGGCTTCTCAGGCAGAAGCGTGCTGGACAGGAAGGTGCTGTAGAGCTGCCCATCGAGTTCGGTGCGGTCGTTGATGACCACGATGGTGGGGCTCTCCAGCTCCGGCCGGCGCATGACGGCAGCGGTGTACATTTCCATTTCCATGGACTTTCCGGAGCCTTGTGTGTGCCATACAACACCGGCGCGGCCGTCTCCGCGCACCGCGCTGATGGTTTTGCCGACTGCTTTGGTCACCGCGAAGTACTGGTGAGGCTTGGCGATGCGCATGTTCAGCCCGTGCGCGGTGTCATCGAACGCGGTAAGGTCGCGTTGGAGTTGGATAAAGCGCACCGGGTTGAATACGCCCCAGATGAGGTTTTCGAGGGCCAGGCGGATGTCATTATTTTCGTCCGGCTCGTCCATCTTGATCGGGCACCCGTCGTCGTCGACGTTCCACGGCGCCATGTGGTTGTACGGGGTGAAGGGGGTTCCGTACTTGGCGTCGAGGCCGTCGCTGGCGACAACGACGTTAGCGAAGCGGAAAGCCATCGGGAACTCCGAAACATAGGTTTGGAGCTGGTTAAATGCCTCCTCCGCCGTGGACCTTCCGGCGGGCTTTTTCAGTTCAAAGAACGCGACCGGCAGGCCGTTGATGTAGCAAACGACGTCGAAACGCCGCTCGTGTTCGAGGCTGCGTACGGTGACTTGGTTGACTGCCTTGAAGTCGTTCTTTTCCCAGTCGGCGGACATGAAGTAGATGGTGGGGTTTCGCCGCTGGCCGTCGAGGTCGTAGTACTCAATGCCGGTGTATCCGCGCACGAAAATCTCGTGGATGCGCATGTTTTCAGCAGTGGGGTCCTGCGACTTCGGGGTGAGCAGCTCGCCGATGGCCTGCTGCAGGAATTCCTCCGGCACGCCCGGGTTGAGGTTTCGGACGGCCTCGTTGAGGGTGCCCCGCAGGATGATGCTTTTCCAGGTTTCGCGCTCGCCGGAACCGGGTGCAACGTCGGTGCCGTGGAGCAGCTGCCAGTCGTTCTCACCCAGCTTTTCCAGAGCCATTTGCTCCAGCATGTCTTCGCTATACATCGCTGTCTCCTTCTGCTTACGCTTCCTCGCGCTTGCCGACGCCCACCCCACCGGCGACAGCTTCTTCGGCCTCGGCGACGGTGATCTTGCCGCTCATCAACAGCGGCAGCAGCTCGTCCCTGGTGCGGGCGAGGACTTGGTTTTCTTTTATTGCCGCCTTCGACGCTTGATAAATGGACTCACCAAATTGACAGAAATCAATAACATCAGGAGAATTTGGGTCCGGAACCTCACACTGTGCCAAATCGGCCCATTTTGCACGAGGCATACGCGTCCCATTCGAATTCATTACTGCGTTATTGACTACTTGGTCAGAATTAGCCGCTATTCCAACAAGTATCCGATGTTTTGACTCTAAGGAACGAATAACTAAGACGTCAGTAGAGCAAATTCCTTCAACAGGAGCTATCGAGACCTTATGAAAGTAGGGTCGCAACTTACCAAACAAAAGATTCCCTTCTTTAAAGCGCGATTTCGTAGATTCAACTTCGCCAGCATTACCCCACTCCTGCAACCAGACTGATTTCTTATCGAAATGTTCCAACGACACTTGTGGAGTAGAAGTATCGACTGATCGTGGATCAACTTTCTCACGCATCTCGTACGCGATGTTGTCAAAAGGAATTAGAGGCCCATCCATCAGTTGGAGATACTGAAGTCGAAGTAATTTGCTACTTAATTGTAGAAGCTTCTGATTTGCTGCGATCTTGTCGTCCAACGCCCCGAGAACCCCAGTAATTGCCTTCTGTATTGATAAACGAGGAAAAGGAACTCTAAAAGTCTTTACTGTTTCCCTCGCGCGAGGAAGACTTGGAACACCAGTTTGTGATGCACACGATTCAATTACCCATTGACCCTGGGGGCTATTTAACCAATATGCATAGAACAAGGGGGCAGCCATAGTATCATTTAGCTTAATTCGCAATAAATTCTGCGAAACAATCATTTTTGAATACTTGTTATTGTAGGGAACCATCGATGCTCGCCCAACAGTTCCCACGTGTACCATGACTAACTCGCCAGGATGAGTAATGCTCCTTCCAAGCGTATCCGCTTTTTCACTTGTTAAGAAAGCAAGATCGTCGAGTTTAGCTTGAGTACCTTCAAGATTTTGTCCTCTTAAAATGGGAACTCCTGAAGGGACATAGTTATCTGCCGTGATACTAGATCCGAAAGGCCCTAGGGCAATATCCGAAATCAGATTTCCGAAATCTGTGTCTTCCCAGTTCACTTGAGCCTCCCCAGCTGCTCGCGCACAACCGCATCCAGGCGTGCAGATTCATCCAATGCCGCCGTCAATTCCTTGGTCAGGCGGGCAATCTTTTCGTCGATAGGCTCATCATCTTCCTCAGCCTCCGGCATACCCACATAGCGGCCAGGGGTCAGCGCGTAGCCCGCCTCGCGAATCTCCTCAATCGTGGCGGACTTACAGAAACCAGCCACATCCTCATACTCACCCTTGGCGGACTCGCGGCCACGCCACGTGCGGAACGTATTAGCGATCAGCTCAATATCCTCATCGCTAAACACCCGCTCCGTGCGGTCAATCATGTGGCCGAGCTGGCGGGCGTCGATAAGCAACACCTCACCGCGGCGATCAACACGGCCCTTCTTACCAGCAGCCTTATCCTTGGTGAAGAACCACACGCACACCGGGATGCCCGTGCCACGGAACAGCTGCGCCGGAAGCGCAATCACACACGAGACAACATCATCCTCGATCATGTTCTTGCGGATCTCGCCCTCCCCGGAGGACTGCGAAGTCATCGTGCCGTTGGCCATCACCACGCCGGCCTCACCATGTGGCTGCAATTTGGAAATAATGTGCTGCATCCACGCAAAGTTCGCATTCCGCACCGGAGGAACACCGTACTTCCAACGCGCGTCCTCCTCATTGCGGACCCAATCCTTGATGTTGAACGGCGGGTTCGCCAACACATAGTCCATCTTCGTACCCGCATGAATATCGCGCGCGAATGTATCGGCCCAGCGTTCACCCAACCCTGCGGCGCTAATCGCATGAATCGCAAGGTTCATCTTCGCCATACGCCAGGTGCGCTCGTTCAATTCCTGGCCGTAGACCGCAATGTTGCTGCGGTCGCGCTTGGTAGCCTCCAGGAACTTCTCCGCTTGCACAAACATGCCGCCCGATCCACAGCAAGGGTCATATACGCGCCCCTCTGTGGGCTCCAAAATTTCCACCAAAGTCCGCACCACGGACTGCGGAGTATAGAACTCTCCGCCCCTCTTGCCCTCAGCCTTAGCGAACTTATCCAGGAAATACTCATACACCTCGCCGAGAAGATCGCGGGCCCTCTTCTCCTTGGTAGAACCGAAATAGGTCGAGCTGAAAAGGTCAACCAGCTCGCCCAGGCGGCGCTGATCAATGTTCTCCGCGCCGTAAATCAAGGGAAGCGTACCCATCAGCGACTCATTGTCCTGCATCAAATGCTGCATTGCGGCATCGATGAGCTTGCCGATCGATTGTGGCTTGCCGTCTTTGCCCATTCGGCCCTTGGAGTTAGCCGTCAGGAATTCCCACCGAGCCTCAGGGGCAACCCAGAAGACATTCTCACTGGTGTAAGAATCAATATCCTCCAGGTCCTCCTGGATTACATCCTCATCGAAGCCCTGCTCCTCAAGTTCGACGCGAATCTCCTTTTGACGCTCATCAAAAGAGTCCGACACATACTTCAAAAAGACCAGACCCAGCACTACGTCCTTGTACTGCGAGGCATCCATGGACCCACGCAGCTTATCCGCGGACTTCCAGAGCATGTCCTTGATCTCGCTCATTGTGGAAGGGACCTTGACCGCTTCCTTCTTCGCTCTTGCCATTACTTCGTTTCCTTAACTCTTAGATTTAGCTATCTGATTAAGCTGTTTAGATACGATTTACGAATCCTCGCCAAGCAGCGATTACTCCGGTGCCGCCCGAATACCGCCACTTGCCAGCGACGCACCGAAGTCACGTCGGAAAGCGGAAATGCCCTCGAGCTGCTCAAGCAACTCTGCTCTACGTGCATCCACCTCACGCATCACTGCTTCGAACACTTCCGCATCCCGCTGCTCAATTACGGGCACCTGCCACGCCTTCTTGTCCTTGGTCTGCGCGTGGCCCAGCTGCTCCGCCAAGAGATATGGTGATGTGACTTCCTCAAGAGGGGTCTTGCTCCGAGCCCTGGTCTTCATACACCGCAGAATCTGGGCAGGTGCCTCGACCAGCGAGCCTCCTTGCGCATCAACAATCGCAACGGGCTTATTGAGGTAAATCCACACCACGTCACCGGGCTCGGTCAGGGTTGAGCGAGGCAGCTTCACACTGATATCGACGATGTTGGCTTTCCGTGCTCCGGCTGGCGCGAGCCCGCTCAGTTCGCTTCGACCAATAACCGGGATGGTTCCATCCGGGTTTCCAGTATCCAGGTCCTGCAGCTTCGATCCCTTGATGACCTTCACCAACGGTGCCGGCTGTTTGGTCGCCTCAGCCCAGCTAAGGAGCTTTCTGCGGTGAATCTCGTAGGGATTGCCCGCCTGCTGGAGGTTCGGCACATGCGACAAGTCGACACCCACCGCGTCGGCCTGGAGTCGTAACTCGGCGATTGTTGCGATTTCCTCCTTTTCGGATACCCGTTCGCGGATCGGGCGCAGCGAATTCCGCATGCGTAGGTTCTCGTCGGTGAGCACCAGTGAGTTATAAAACGCGTGCTGACGAGGAGAAACCTCATCATTGACCGCAGCCAAGACATCCATCACGAACTGACGCGGGCGAGTACCACTGAAATCGAGGGAGGAATAATCTGCCAGAATGACAAGATCGGAATCGAACTTCTCTGGATCTCGCGTTCGCAGAATCCACAGCGCGAGCTGGCTCTGCCCAAGACTTCTCGTCCACCCATGAGGAAGCAGCGCCGCATACCGCAGGGAAGAATGCAGATTATTCTTCGAACCCCACAGAAAGTTCCTTCGCTCAAGGTTCACCACAGTATTGCTGGACTCAATGAGGAGCTCAGCCGGAGCAAGAACAACGACGCAACCCCGCGCATCGAGTCCCGATTGCACGTAGCCAATCTGATCGAAGAGCTCTTGGGCGTCGTCCTGCTTGGCGCTTACCCACTGAAGGAATGCAACCGCAGACGGGTCCCATTCATCAGTTACTTCCAGGACTTCGATTCCACGCGCTAAGCTCAGGCAGAGCTCTGGAGTGAAATCGTCGTGTTCAAAGCCAATACCGAGTGGCGACTCGTGGGATTCAATAGCGTGCTGCGCCCACGCGCCGCCACCTGGGCCAAAAGCAAGAACCTCCCGAGTCTCCTTATCACGGTGCAATTCCTTGATGAGCTCCGAGCCAATGACGGCAAGTAGCGCCTCTGCGTTCTCGACGAGCGCTTCTGGCGTTTGCGAGCGACGACGCCGGATAATCTCGACGAGCACTTTGGTCGCGGAAAATGCAGCTTCAGCCAGGATATTTGCGGAGGTCACCGCGTGCTCTAGGTCGCCTTCCAAAATCTCAGATGGCACCAGTGGCTCCGAGAACAACTCATCACGGACAGTCTCCGGGGTTACCTCCTCACCGCCACGGGCATGTGCAACAAGCGCCGCCCACACTCGAGGACCCTCGACAGCTTCGTTAAACAAGTCGCTGTAGAAAGGCGCATCCGCAACAGCATCGGAGTTGTTTCCGTGGTCAGTCTCAACGAGCCACTTTGCTACCTCGATAGCATCAAACTTCAGTTGAGTATCTCTCGCTGCAGCGGATTCAACTGGCAATAGCGGTTCCGGGAAAGGAGCATCGGACCCGCCGGAGTGACGCTTGCGCCACATAGTTACTAATGGACGCTGGACATCCGCTAAGTCAGCAATGCGTTGCATTGAAATTGTTAGGGCGGGCATCTTCTTCACCTCACTCTCGGAACTCGATTTCCTTTTCTTTGTTCGAGATTAAGATTAGCCCAGTTTAAAAGCTGTAATATGCTTGTAGCCGTTAAGGGTACTTAACAGTCATTCCCAGATAAATCTATGTACGAGGAAAACAAAAGCGCAGAACCGCTTGGCATCATGTCTCCAAGCGGATCTAAACCTCCAACGCGTAGTAAATCGGTTCCAGACCGCTTGGGTCGGAGTTGACGCGTCGTTAAACACGCAATGCATTACGATGCCCACCCCACCTGTCATCACTCTCCCCGCACCTACGAGTATCGGTGGCACAGGCTGATTTCCGGCCGTGGCCATTACGCATAATTGCCTCTGCAGTGGGATAATGACACTCATGCCAAAGCAGTGGATCAACAACACGACGACCGAAAAGATTGTCATCGTCGGCGCTGGTGGTTTTGGACGAAACGTGGTCAGCTTCATCAAGGACATCAACGACTACGCCGTGGAAAACGGAATGCCAAAGCAGTGGGAAATCCTAGGCATTATCGATGATGGCACCCCAGATATGACCTTTTTCCACAAAATGGGCGTGCAACTCTTGGGCAAAACTGAGGTCCTTGCGGACTTGCCCGAGGGGGGCTACTACACAGTCGCAATCGGCAGCGGCGCTGCTCGACGTTCGATTGCGCAACGCGCAGATGCCGCGGGGCTCGTGCCCGCGACCCTGGTCCACCCAGACACCAGCATTGGCGCGCTGGTCACACTCGGCGAGGGCACGGTCATCTGCCCCGGAACACGCCTGACCTGCAATATTGAGGTAGGCAAGCACGCCCAAATCAATATGAATGTCACAATCGGCCACGATGCGGTGCTGCGGGACTACTGCACAATCTTCCCGCTCAATGCCGTGTCGGGCTTTGTCACGCTTGGCGAAGCCTGCACCCTAGGCGCCAACTCCGTAATCAACCCCGGCCTCACCGTCGGCGAGGGAGCGTACATCGGATCCGGAGCCGCAGTTACCAGAGACGTCGATGACTACTCCGTTGTCGCCGGTGTTCCCGCAAGTGTGATTAAGAATCTTCGTTAGCGGAGACGTCCTTATCCGACGACCCCTTGTCCGACGAACCGGTGAACTCAGTCATGGTCGCTTGGCCCTCTTCTGAGATGCCTTCGCGCCTCAGCACCACCAAGATCGTGTCGAGCAGGATCTTTGCATCGAGCAGTAGCGACCAATTATCCACGTACTGCACGTCGTACTCGAAACGTTCTTCCCAGGTGATGCCATTGCGGCCCGAGACCTGGGCAAGCCCCGTAATTCCCGGTGGCACCTCATGGCGGCGTGCTTGGCGCGGCGAATAGCGCTCCAGATACTTCATGCGCAGCGGACGCGGACCAACGAGGCTCATATCGCCACGCAGAACATTGATGAGCTCCGGAAGCTCATCCAAGCTTGTGGAACGAAGGAATTTTCCTACCTCCGTGAGGCGGGACGCATCGTCGACAAGCCCCTTTGCCGGATTGACGTGGTGCATCGTCCGGAACTTGAGGATATTAAACGGCTCACCATCCTGGCCCGGGCGTTCCTGGCGGAATAGGACTGGCTTCCCCATGGAAAGCCGTACTGCCAGCGCCGTAGCACCCATAACTGGCGACAGCACAATCAGGCCTGCTGCAGATGCCGCGATGTCGACGCCACGCTTAATTACCCGTTGCGCGCGGATGCTCAGTGATTCCATTGGTCATCTCCTACTTTTCGTTGAACATTTCGCGCAGAAGCTTTTCGGCACGCGCATCGACTTCCGCATTTGAACGGTTTCTGACCAACCAACCAATCGCACCCGCTGCACCAGCCGCAGCAAACGACGCTGCCGCAACGCGCAGTTTCTTGTTGTCATTCTTGTTGTCAGGCGCACTTTGCTTGACGACGGCCACCGCTGGCTCCAGCTCCGGCACAACCGGCTCCGCGGTATCGGTGACCATGACTGGTTCGGGCTCGGCTGCGGGTTCTGGTTGCGGCTCCAGCTCTGGTTCTACCGATGCTGTGTCCTGCGCGCGGCACCGTAGGCTCAGCATTGCAAATGCTGCTGCAAAGCCAAATAGCCATAGCGAACGGGAATCGTAGTAGTAGCCGGAAAAAACCTGTGCCACAAGAACGGCTAACGCTACAGCTGCGGTCAGACCAGCTTGAAGAAACTTGAATAGGTGGCGACAGGCGATTGCCAACACAACCAGCACAATCACAAACAGACCGATTCCTATGACACCCGCTTCAGATCCGACTGTGTAGAAGATATTGTGCGGATGCTCCAGTGGACGTGAAGACCTCGGTGTCGACAGCACAACGAAGCTGTGCAGACCACCACCAAAGATGCGGTGTTCACCCATGATTCGGAAAGCTTCATCGTGAAGATAACTACGCCCAGAATCATGTTCTTTTTCGAAGGTCAACTGGATAAAGCGCGTCTTAAAGTACTCTTCAATCTCGGTACCTGCGATGAATCGCGAGTATCCATACGCGACCGCTGCGGCGACAGCGACGTAAAAAACAGTCGCCCACTTCCAACCCCAGTGAAAAAACACAGCTATTGCGGTAAAGAGGACTACCACGGTGGTAGCAACCAGTACACCGCGGCTTCCCGACGCAACGAGACCGTAAGCAAATGGTGCAGCGAACAAGAGAGCTGCCCACATGAACTTACGCCACAGCATAAAAAACACAGCTGCCGCGATGCCGTACAGCATGAAACGGGCAAAGACATTCGGGCCACCGCCGAACGCAGTCATACGTCCGACATATTTCGGACCAGTAAAGCCGCCGTAGAGAAAAATAAGCGAGCAAATGGCTATTGCTAACCACAGCCACACCAGTGCCTGAGGATGCAAATAGAACAGTATCGCTGACACCGTGGCGATGAGTCCGAGCGTTATCAACGCAGTAACGACGGGAGCGACTTCGGCAGCTTCAGGAGCCCATAGTCCGGACAGCATCATCCATAACAGCCAGACATAGAACGCCACTAATGCCCACGCTGCAATCGGCCACTGTTTTACATTGCCAGCGCCTTTCATCGCGTTCAACCAACTCTGGCGCTGAGATTGAGGCGTGCCAACGGCGGTAAGGATTGCAACGATCACCAAAATCGGCAATGCCAAAGATAAATCAGGAAGCGCTGCGGAGACATCCTTCATCGTCGTGTCGCCAACGTAGAGAACACCAGCAAACATTCCTGCGGCCACCACAATAAATAGCGACTGCAGTATTGGTTTTCGCTGTTTTACAGCTTCTCCAGCTACCTCAGTAGAAGTCATCCCAGCACTTCCTTCAAAACACCTATCACCCGCGCGACGTCGTCATCGTCCAGCGCCGGACCACTAGGAAGAGTAATGCCGCGGGAGAAAAGATTCTCAGCGGTACCGTTGATGGTCGCTCGCGCGCCCTCATACACCGGCTGCAGGTGCATCGGCTTCCACAGGTGACGAGCCTCGATGTTGGACTCACCCAGCGCCGCAATCACGCTGTCCGGGCTCAGCACGCCCTTATCGACGGCATCCTGTGGCAGCACAATCGAGGTCAGCCAGCAGTTCTCGGTGAACCGCTCGTCGGAGTCAGAGAGCAAGCGGGCACCTTTACCAGGGGCATCGTCGTCAAGCGAGGCGAGCAAATCTAGGTACGCGTCGCGAATCTGGCGACGGCGAGCAATCATGTCGTCCAGACGCGAGTGCTGCGCCCGCCCCAGCGCGGCAAGCAGATTGGAAAGACGGTAGTTGTAGCCGATTTCGGTGTGTTCGTACCAAGCGACGGGCTGACGCGCCTGCGTGGACAGGTAGCGCGCGCGGGCGATGAGATCAGCATCGTTGGACAGCAGCATGCCACCGCCGGAGGTGGTCATGATTTTGTTGCCGTTGAACGACAGCGCGGCGGCACGGCCAAAGCTGCCGGCCGGCTGACCATCGACGCTAGCACCGAGCGCCTCGGCGGCGTCCTCGATGAGCGCGATGCCGAGTTCTTCCAGGCGTGGCGCGAAGGCCGGGTAGTCGGCGCAGCGGCCGAAGAGGTCCACAATCATCACGGCGGGAACGCTCTTGCCCTCGGCAAGCAGTTCATCGACGGTGCAGAGCAGCAGCTCAGGGTCGATGTTGCCGTCCTCTGCGGCATCGATAAACACCGGCGTAGCGCCGACGTAAGCGATGGCGTTGGTCGTGGCCGCGAAGGTCATGGTGGAAACCGGGATGTAGTCACCTTCACCAATCCCCAGCGCGAGCAGCGCCAAGTGCAGGCCAGCAGTACCAGACGACAGTGCGAGCGCGTGCTCAACACCGCAGCGCTTGGCAATCTCCGCTTCAAACGCGTCTACCTCGGGACCCAACGGAGCCACCCAACCAGAGTGGAGTGCACGAACGACGGCCTGTTCTTCTGCTTCGGTGACTGTCGCGAGCGAAAGAAAGATCCGCTCATTGGGCTTGTTAGTGTCGGCGTTAGTCATTACTTCTGAACCTTTCGGACGCGGTTGAGTACCTCGATGAGCTGGTTGTACAGGCTGTCACGAGCAAAACGCTTCTCACCCAGTTCGCGGTTTCGCTGTCCCGCTGCGCGCATCTCATCGCGGTCGGAGATGATCTCAGCGAATCGCTTGGCCGCAGTCGGAATATCGCGCGAGAGACGCCAGCCGGCATCGTGCTCGGTTGCGGCTTCCTCCAGCCAGCCACCGTGGTTGAACACCACCGGACGCGATGCGGCCATGGCATCGAAGACCTTGTTCAGGGAATTGCCCTCCAGACAGGGGTCATCACGCAGCGGCGATAGCGCGATATCGGCGGCAGACACGTACTTGGCGACATCTTCCTTCGGCTGACGGCCGAGGAACATCGCATCGGCATCGAGGCCAGCGTTCTCAGCGCGCTGGTACAACGCATCCGAGTCGCTTCCCTGCCCCAGCAGGACAAAGCACACATTCTCCACGCCATCACGACGCAGCTGCGCCGCCAAATCCACAAGCCACTCCAGCTGGTAGGACATGCCAAAACCACCAGCGTAGACCGCCACCACGTCATCGCCCCAGCCCTGCTCCTTGCGGAAAGCTGCACGCTGCTCGGCCGGGACATCAAAACGCTCAAAGTCCGACGCATTCGGAATAACGGTCACGCGCTTCTTCGGAGCTACCTCTTTGACGCCATCGGCCATCGACGGCGACAGCGCCACGACCTCGCTCGATGCCGCATAAAATGCCTTCTCGAGTTGCTTGGCCAGGAAAATCGCCACCGGATTATTGAGGTAGCCCAACTTGATTGGCACCTCTGGCCACAGATCACGGATCTCCGCCACCAACGGCGCACGCTGGGTAAACTTCGCCACAATTCCCGGAACCGCCACAGTCAGCGGAGTCGAGGACGCGTAAATCACGTCGGCAGGCACACGAGCAGCAACCGCGGAGGCGCGCACCAGGAAGTTGAAGAAACTGACGATGCGCTCGCGCTTCGACATTTCATTGCGGTACGGAATCGCTAGACGACGCACGTGGATGCCATCAACAGTTTTATCCATGGCCTCATCGCGACCACAGATCATTGTCACCTCGTGGCCTGCAGCGGCCATTCGGCGGGCAAACTCGTAGGGTCGAGAACCACCCGGCTCACCGGGGAGAACAAAGTGCTGGTGGATATAAGTGATTCGCATTGTTTAGCTTTCCTCGATTACGTCGACGGGGAGTTCTTCGGTGGTAGTTGATGGATTCTTCTGGCCTCCGGTTGGCCGCATTAGCGCCACTGCCGCAACCACGGCTGCTGCAAAATAGACAACTGCGCTAGTCCACGCGAGGCCGAGGGCGTCTCCGAGAAGAATGCCAATCGGGTAACAAATGACAGCGATAACGGCGGAAATGAGCTCCACTCGGCCAATTCGACGGGGATTGTCGCTGCCGAGAATTTCACCGCACAGGTGTCGGTAGCAGCCGAGCACCACGGCCGCGATAGTCAGTGGCAGCACCAACTCCCGGGCAGGCTCAAACTCATGGCCGAATACCGGCACGATGAGGAAGTAGAGTGCCACACCACCGAGCGCACCAAGCGCGCCGTACGCTGCAGTGACTATGCCAAGGTGTCGGAGCACACGAGACGGGGTGAGTTCGCGCCCCCTCTGGTCGCTGGTGCGCTGATCGGCGACCGACTGCGCGACCCAATACAGCGGCTCTGTCGCCGTCGCCACGACCACGAAAAGGCCTAACGACGCCGGTGAGGCCAGCGCCGGCAGTAAAACGCGCCCCAAGCGTGTCGTCGTCAGCGGTCCCAGGCCCGATGCGATGAATGGGGCATTTGTTCGAGCCGTCTCTACCACTCCGCCAACACGGGAATCGGTGTGTTTGCGTGACTTCGCTAGCGACCAGATTGCCAGGGGCAGCGCCGGGAAGATATAGGCCGCAGCCCACCAGCGCCAGTCCTCGACTCCTGCAAAATACAATGCAGTGCTAATCAGCAGTACTGAGCCCTGGAAACCGACGAATACTGCGACAAAGAAAGACACTCGATGGCGGCTGATAGCCATCGCACGAACCATGGAAAATGACACGGTAACCAAGGCGACAACGCCGGCCATTGCCGTCCACGGTCCGTAGACGACACCTGCGATGGCACAGGCAATCAGAGCGACCACAGTCATGGCGAAACCACTCGGAATGAGACCGTGGTCGTAATCATCGCGGCGCAGCAAAAGCCGATCGGCCCCAAAGCCGACGAAGGGCGCCACAATATAGGCGAACTGCAAAACGGTAGCGACCTCGCCTCGACCGGCGGGCCCCAGCACTCGCGCGGAAAGAATACTGACCACAAAGGCGACGACTGCGGCGAGCGCTGAAGCTGCCGAAATCGTCGCAACTGTTCGAACTCTTTGTGCCAGCTGCCCGGAGTTAGAGGAGCTGGTGATTGTCACGGTGGGGAGTCATCCTAACTATTTTGCCTTCGAGCTAGCGGTTGCAAGTGATTGTGCACCAGCGGTATACGCCGCAATACTGCTTTGCGCCCCACCGTGCTCTACAAGCCAACGACGTGCAGCATCGTGATTATGTGTGCACGGGAGAATCCGCGAATTCAGCCGTTCCGGCTCAACACGTACCTCAGTAATCAGCGGATGACGATCACCAATCTTGGGAACCTCGCGGTCATCAACCAAGTCCTCGGAGATCTTCTCACCTTCGCGAAGACCCGTGTAGACAATCTCTACGTCTGCGTCATGGAGCCTGATAAGATTCTCCGCCAGCTCAGCAATCTTGACCGGCTTACCCATCTCCAGCACCAGAGTCTCACCGGACTCTGCAATAACGGTAGCCTGCAGCACCAGCTGCGATGCCTCCGGAATGGTCATGAAGTAGCGCTGAACGTCAGGGTGCGTCACCGTAACCGGGCCGCCCTCTTCAATCTGACGCTGGAAAGTCGTAATGACCGAGCCACGCGAGCCAAACACGTTACCGAAGCGGACAGATGCCCAGACACCTTCGTGAGTTTGCCCCATGTGCGCAGTCAGACGTTCTGCGGCGCGCTTGGATTCACCCAGAATCGAGGCTGGGTTCGCAGCCTTGTCCGTGGAAATATTAATAACGGTTGAAACATTGGCTGCAGCGGCTGCATCCAGGACGTTCTGGGTTCCGATGACATTGGTTTGCACTGCTTCTGCAGGGTAGCTCTCCAGCAGCGGCAGGTGCTTGAGAGCTGCAGCATGGTAGACAACATCGGGCTTGCGCTCGGTGAAAATCTGCGTCAGCATTTCCGCGTCACGGATATCAGCCAAGACGGTATCGGAGCCGTCGAGAAGCGCCGAACCTGTCAGCGACAGCTGAGTGGCATGCAAGCCGCCCTCATCGCGATCCAGCATGATAAGTTCTGCCGGCTCAAAGCGGTGAACCTGTCGGCAGATCTCGGAACCGATAGAACCGCCAGCGCCTGTGACCAGCACCTTCTTACCGCGGATTATCGAAGCGACCTTGGATTCATCCAGGTGCAGCGGCTGGCGGCCGATGAGGTCGGCGATGTTAATTTCGCGCACCTGCGAGGTAGCGACAGCGCCACGGTGGCGCGAGTACTCCTCCACCGGCGGCAGAATAAGCAGGCGCAGGGACGATTCCTCACAAATGTGGTTGAGGACATTGATGCACTCAGTGGACAGTGGCTCATTAGTCGCAATGATGACCGACTGCGCCGAAGTGCGCGATGCGACTTCGCCCAACTGATCAATGCCACGAATCACGCGGAGACCATGGATACGAGAAATATGGTTCTCACCGCTTTCTTCGGGATCGACGATTCCAACCAAGTGGAAGCGGTTCTCACGGGAAATACCGGAACCCGTAAGGCTGTTAATAAAAAACTTGGCTCGACGGCCTGCACCGAGAACAATCAAGCGATCATCCGTCTGGCGGGTGCCAAAGTTATCGGTAATCCAGCGAGCGAGAGTTCGGGTATAGATACTTGCCAAAGTTGCGACACAGCCACCGGCGAACGGAACGTACCACGCAATTTCCGGGAAGGTCTTCAGAATTTGAGCCAAACCAGTGGCTGCGGTAGCGCCGCCCATGCTGATGCTCAGCAGAACAATATCTTCAGTTCGACTGCCGGGCCATACGCGTTGCGGGTTGGTGTACTCCCCGAGCAGCAGGCCAAGCAGGACGATGACTACCACGGCGACAGCGACAACCAAAAAATTAGTGCCTGATATTTCAGAGAAAGATACCAATTCACCGCGGACGATTCCATTAGCGGCGGACAGCGCAACCAGCCAGGCGAGTACATCAAATACACACCAGGCGAGCTGCTTCCAGTCTCGGATAAACATTCTTATGCCTTTTATTGCTGGTTAAATTTTCCTACGCACAATGCGTTCCACAGGCTTGGCATACTATGCGATATGAACTACATTTACAGCTCCTACCCCAAAGGGCTACCCCATCGTTCGGGTGGCCAAAAAGCCACCCTTTCCATCCATCATTCCCCCTGGTAAAACAATGTTTCGCCAACTATTTACCGAAGCTTCAATCTGTTTACATTCATATAACTAGCTGTACAAACTAACTTCTAACGTAACCACTTCCCGACGATTCCAATTAATGCAAAATCGCCTCTTTATTGAGATGCTTATTCACGGAAGTATTTGCGTGAATACTCAAATAATCGTTTTTGACAAAAGGGTTACACTTCCCCCGTGAGCACATCATCAACGCGTCGGGCTCACGCTTTCATCATCCGGAAGCCCTTCCTTGCTGCATTGATTACTGCCGTTTCAGTTCTAACGGTGATGACGCTATTGCTTGCTACCCTGATGCTGATTCAAAACCGGATGAGTCAGACACAGCAGACCACACAGTTCTGGCAGGCCTACAAAAACGGCGAAGACCTGCCCAAATAAAAGCACTCTTACATGTACCCCTATTAAATGCGCAACCAGTATGCGTATTATTGATATATGTCGTCGCCCGCCACACCAGAGCCCCAAGCCCCCACAACCAAACCCCCTTCTAAACCTGGCAAGAGTCACCGCATGTCCTGGCATCGCAAGGCCGGTATGCCGGTGCGCTGGTGGTTCGCTGCCATCATTGTGGCCGCATTAGTCCACCCATTTGTCACCGATGGGCGCTGGCTGTTGGTGCACCTCTTTACCCTCGGCGCCGTCACTAACTCCATCCTTATCTGGGGCCGCCACTTCACCGAGAAACTACTGAAAATCGATGTGCCCGATGGCAATCGGCACATTCAGTTAGCAAACATTTACCTGCTCAACGCGGGCATTGTCGCAACGGTCGTCGGCAAGCTGGGCGATTGGTGGCCAGTGACCACGGCCGGCGCGGCGGTCGTCGGCGTCGCCGTCGCATGGCATGCGATTTCCCTCGGACGCGACCTGGTAGCGAAGCGCGATCGACCATTCGCCATCTCTGTTGCGTACTACGTCGCGTCGGCATGCCTACTGCCGATCGGCGCCACGCTCGGCGCCATCCTCGCATCTCCGAAGGGCGAAGCGCTTCACGACGACCTCCTACTGGCACATGAAGCCATCAACATTATTGGCTTCCTCGGGCTCGCGGCCTGCGGCACGCTCATCACCATGTTCCCAGCGCTGTGGCGAACCCAGATGTCGCCGCATTCCCGCCCGAAGCTGGCACTAGCAGTACAGCTCATAGGTATCGCGACTACCACAATCGGTGCGCTGACCAGCTTCAACTGGTTCGCCTCCGTCGGCCTTGGCATCATCACTATCGGCTGGGTCATAGCCGCCATTCCGTGGGCGCACAACGTCATGACTGTCGCTAAAGACCCCCGCGACCGCCTCAGCTACCCGGCGCTGTCTGTTGCGGCTGCGGCCGTCTGGCTGATCGGCACACTCACAGTTGCCACAGTCAAGGCGCTTGACGGCAGCTTCGTAATCTCATCCCTTACGCTGCCGCTGGTAATCGGTTTCGGCGCACAATTGCTTATCGGCATGATGAGCCAACTCTTGCCCGCCACCATCGGCGGAGGTGCTGGCCCAGTCTCTGCCGGTATGAAGGAACTTGACCGCGCGGGCGCATTCCGCTGGTCGATCATCAATATTGGTCTGGCACTGTGGCTAATGCCGCTGCCTTCCTGGACCAAAGTGGCGGTCTCCGCAATGGTCTCCCTTGCCTTGGTGTCTTATCTGCCACTTGTCGGCCGTGCCGCGAAGGCTCAGATTGGTGCGCTGAAAGAAAGTCAGAAGGCACGGGCCAACAAAGAAGCAACGCCGAAGCCGGTCGAACTGCACGCAACTGCACGTCGACTCGGTGCTCAAACTACCGCCGCTCTGGCTGTATTGGGCCTGGTAGTGACTATTGGTGTTGCGCTGAGCGGTGGCGGCGGAACGGGCAGCATTGAAACCACCGGCGATATCGCACCCACCGGCGAGACCGTCGAGGTCACGGTTACCGCCAACGATATGACGTACACCCCAAACATCATCGAGGTCAACCCCGGTGACCGCCTGGTCATCACCATGGTCAACGCTGATTCCCAGGTCCACGATCTGCGCTTGGCCACCGGCGAGGACACCGGACGTGTCGCCCCTGGCAACTCCGCCACCATTGAAGTGCCGGTTGTTCCCGGTGACATTGACGGCTGGTGCACCATTGCTGGTCACCGCCAGATGGGCATGACGCTCACGGTCAATACAGGTAGCACTGATCATTCACACCACACCGGACGTGGCAACCACGCTGACCATGCCACTCCCGGTGCGCTCGGGAATGTCGGCGAGCAACCCGGCCCAGACTCCCCTACTATTAATCCAATATTGGCGCCCGCCGAGGACACTACAGTCCACCACGTCACCCTGAGAGCCAGCGAGTTCACCGGCTACGCTGCCCCTGGCGTCGAGCAGCAGCATTGGGTATTCAACGGCAAACCGCTGGGGCCAACCCTGCGCGGCAAGGTGGGCGACGAGTTCGTCGTCACGCTCATTAACGATGGCACGATGAGTCACTCCATCGACTTCCACGCGGGCATTGTCTCGCCGGATGAGCCGATGCGAGACATTGCCCCTGGCGAGAAGCTTGAGTACCGCTTCCGCGCCGACCGGGCGGGCATCTGGATGTACCACTGCGCAACCATGCCCATGTCCATGCACATCGCTGCCGGCATGCACGGTGCGGTCATCATTGACCCGCCGAGCCTCGCAGAAGTCGACCACGAAGTTCTTCTGGTGCAGTCCGAAAGCTACTGGGGCGAAGCCGGCCCCGATGCCGACAAGGTCATGGCCGAGGATCCGGATATCTACAAGTTCAACGGTTACCCCGACCAGTATCTCACCCACCCCATCCGCATTCGCGCAGGTGAGACGGTACGTTTCTGGTTACTGGCCGCAGGCCCCAACAAGGGCACGAGCTTCCACATCGTCGGTACGCAGTTCCATCGCGTGTACAAAGAGGGAACGCTTTTGCTTGACGACGGCGTGGGCGGCGCCCAAGCCCTTGACCTCGGTGCCGCGCAGGGTGGTTATGTTGAGGCCGAATTCCCGGAGCCGGGCACGTACCGCTTTGTTGACCACCAGATGGTGCATGCCGAAATGGGAGCACGCGGCGACATAGTGGTGAACTAAACCAGGGTTTACAACTTAATTGGAGCGTCTTCTGGCTCCACCGCGCGAGGCAAGTTGGACTCGCCCATCAGGTACTGGTCCACGGCCTCGGCGCAGGCGCGGCCTTCGGCGATAGCCCACACGATTAGGCTGGCACCACGGCCATTGTCACCGGCCACGAACACCGGACCGTCGAAGTTCTGCTCGATGTCGCTGCGCACGGCGAGGTAGTCGTCGTCACGCATCATCACACCGCGATCATTGAACTGAATCCCCAGCTCATGCGGCAGGCCCCCGCGCTCCGGGCCGGAGAAGCCCAGAGCAATGAGAACTAGGTCGGCATCGAGCTCGAAATCCGTGTCCTCCATGGGCACGCGCTTCCCATCGATGACCTCGACCTCGTTGGCGGACAGACCGGTCACGTGACCGTCCTCGCCGTGGAAGGAGACGGTGTTGACGTTGAAGACGCGCTTGCCCAGCGTCTCACCGGTGACGCGAGCGTTAAGGCCGAGCGCCTCGGTAACCTCTGGCGGCTCGGAACCGGTGATGGTGTACTCACCTTCTTCGTGGGCAGTAGCTACGCGCCAGACCAGCGGATACATCGGCCACGGAGTCGACGCCGCACGGGACTTCGGAGCCCGCGGACGGATATCGAACTGCGTGACGGACACCGCTCCCTGGCGCAGCGCGGTACCGAAGCAGTCAATGCCGGTGTCGCCACCACCGATGACGACAACCTTCTTGCCCTTGGCATCAATTGGCGGGGTGTCGAGCTCGCCTACGGCAACGCGGTTGGCGCCCGGCAAGTACTCCATAGCCTGGTGAATGCCCTCGAGGTCACGACCATCGACAGGTAGGTCACGGGCAAGTGACGCACCGGTAGCTAGAACAACCGCGTCGAATTCGGCCAGGTCAGCGGCGGTCGGTGAGACGTTGGTGCGGAACTCGGTGCCCTCAATCTCCATCTGCTCAAGGCGACGGTCGAGGAAGCGCTGCTCCATCTTGTAGTCCGGTACACCGTAGCGCATCAGACCACCGATCTTGTCGTCACGCTCGAAGACCGTGACATCATGCCCGGCGCGAGTCAGCTGCTGTGCTGCAGCAAGGCCCGCCGGACCGGAGCCGATAACAGCGATGTGCTGACCGGTGTCGAAAGTCGGCACAATCGGCTGCACCCAGCCCTCATCGAAGCCGCGTTCAACGATGGCCAGCTCAATACTCTTAATGGTCACCGCATCGTCGTTGATGCCGAGCACACAACCGCCCTCGCACGGAGCCGGACACAGGCGACCGGTCCACTCGGGAAAGTTATTGGTGGCGTGCAAGCGCTCGAAAGCCTCGTGCCAGCGGTTCTGACGAACCAGGTCATTCCACTCCGGAATGATGTTGCCCAGCGGGCAGGTCGAGTGACAAAACGGCACGCCACAGTCCATACAGCGGGTCGCCTGCTGTTGCACCTGCCCGTTGCTAGCCTCCTCATAGACCTCTTTCCAGTCCATCAGACGCAGCGGAACCGGGCGATGAGCAGGCTCTTCGCGCTGGAATTTCATGAAACCCTTCGGATCAGCCATTGCTTACTGCCTCCATGATTGCCTCGTTGATGTCAGCGTCGTTGTCCTTTGCCTTCGCGACTACGTCGAGAATTCGGGCGTAATCACGCGGCATGATCTTGATGAACTGTGCAGCCGGGAACCGAGTCTTGGAACCCGTGAGCTTGCGGTGCTTCGACAGCGTGGCCTCCAGCCAGCTGATGTCCTCATCACCCAGCGGCACGATGTCGACCAGCTCGGTGTTGATGTTCGCCCGCGTCGCCTCGTTATCCAGCAGATAGGCGATACCGCCACTCATACCGGCGCCGAAGTTGTGACCTACCGGACCCGCCACTACGACGCGGCCACCGGTCATGTACTCACAACCGTGGTTACCGATGCCCTCGACCACGGCCGTAGCACCGGAGTTACGCACGCAGAAGCGCTCACCGACAGTGCCGCGGACGAAGATCTCACCACTGGTGGCACCGAAACCAATGACGTTGCCGGCAATGGTGTCGGTAGCCAGATCCGCGGTCGGCGGAGCCGAACGTGAAGGTCGGACCACAATCTTCCCGCCGCACAGTCCCTTGCCGACGAAGTCGTTAGCATCGCCCTCCAGCTTGATAGTCACACCGGCCGGCAGGAACGCGCCCAGCGAGTTACCGGCGGAACCGAGCAGGTTGACGACGATGGAGTCGTCGGCAAGCCCATGCTTACCTGCGACTTTGGTGACTTCGTACCCGAGCCGCGTGCCCACGGAACGGTTCACATTGCTGATGGCGTGGTGCAGCGCCACTGGCGTCGGCGCCAACCCATTCGCGCGCGCCGTGCGCAGGGCCGGCTGCGCTTCGTCGATGAGACGCTCGTCCAGCGCACCCTCGAGGCCATGATCCTGCGTCTTCGTGCAGTAGGAATCCTGGTCCGCAAAGAAGGGGCTTTCGGCAACGTGCAGGATTCGCTCCAGGTCAAGCTTTGCGACGCGCGGAAGGTTGCCCAGATCCTTGCGCGGACGCAGGCACTCGGCATGTCCGACCGCCTCATCGATGGTACGGAAACCCAGTTCAGCGAGGTATTCACGGACCTGCTGGGCGATAAAGGTGAAGAAGTTGACCACGTGCTCGGCACGGCCGGTGAACTTGCTCCGCAACGTCGGATTCTGGGTGGCAATACCGACTGGGCAGGTGTCCAGGTGGCAGACGCGCATCATGACGCAGCCCTCCACCACCAGCGGAGCGGTGGCGAAACCGAACTCCTCAGCGCCCAACAGCATCGCGACCACGACATCGCGACCGGTCTTGAGTTGACCGTCGCACTGCACGCGGATGCGGTCGCGCAGCCCGTTGAGCATCAGGGTCTGCTGGGTTTCAGCGAGCCCCAGCTCCCACGGACCACCGGCGTGCTTGAGGCTGGTCAGCGGCGAGGCACCAGTGCCGCCATCGTGGCCGGAGATCAACACGACGTCGGCATGCGCCTTCGACACACCAGCGGCGACAGTACCCACACCCTGCTCGGAGACGAGCTTCACGTGAATGCGGGCGCGCGGATTGGCGTTCTTGAGGTCGTAAATGAGCTGCGCCAAATCCTCGATCGAGTAGATGTCGTGGTGCGGCGGCGGCGAAATCAGGCCCACGCCCGGGGTGGTGATGCGGACTTCCGCAATCCACGGGTAGACCTTGTTCGGTGGCAGCTGGCCACCTTCGCCGGGCTTTGCGCCTTGGGCCATCTTAATCTGGATGTCGGTGCAGTTGGACAGGTAGTGGCTGGTCACGCCGAAGCGACCCGATGCGACCTGCTTGATGGCAGAGCGCTTCCAGTCGCCGTTGGCCTCCATCTCGAAGCGGTCCGGGTCCTCGCCGCCCTCGCCGGAGTTGGACATGCCACCCAGGCGATTCATGGCAATAGCCAGCGTCTCGTGCGCCTCCGCGGAGATGGAACCGTAGCTCATCGCGCCGGTGGAGAAACGCTTGACGATGCTGGAGACCGGTTCAACCTCTCCAATGTCGATCGGCTCGCGATCCGAGACGAACTCGAGCATGCCGCGCAGAGTTGCCAGCTGCTTGGTCTGCTCATCGACCTTGTTGGTGTAATCTCGGAAGACCGCGTACTGACCAGTGCGGGTCGCATGCTGCAGCGTGTAGATGGTCTCCGGGTTGAATAGGTGGTACTCGCCTTCGCGGCGCCACTTGTACTCGCCGCCGAGATCCAGCTCGCGGTGTGCTTGCTCTTCCGGACGCGGCAGGAATGCGCTGCGGTGGCGAGCGGCAACATCTTCTGCGACCTCGTCGAGGCCAATGCCCTCCAGCGGAGAAACAGCGCCGGTGAAGTACTCGTCCAGGAACTCCTGCGACAGACCGACGGTGTCGGCCAGCTGTGCGCCACGGTAGGACTGCAGTGAGGCGATACCCATCTTGGACATGACCTTCAGCACGCCCTTGGAGGCGGCCTTACAGTAGTTCGAGCAGGCCTGATCCAGCGTCAGATCACCGAGCTGGTCCTTCATGCGCAGCTCATCGATGGTTTCGAAAGCCATGTATGGGTTAATGGCATCGGCACCAAAGCCCAGCAGCATGGCCATGTGGTGCACCTCGCGGGCGTCGCCAGCCTCAATGATGAGGCTGGCACGCGTCCGAGTGCGTTCCTCCACCAGGTGGTGGTGGACCGCGGAGGTCAGCAGCAGCGAGGGGATCGGCGCAAAGCGCTCGTTGGACTCACGGTCAGACAGCACAATCAGTCGGGCACCACGGTCAATGGCTTCAGAGACCTCACGGCGGACACGACGAATAGCGTTGCGCAGGCCACGGCCACCGCGGGCGACCGGGTACAGGCCGGAGATGACCTCGGCGCGGAACTCGGAGTACTCCTCGTTCTTGCCCGCCTGACACAGGGTGACAAAGTCGTGGTTGTCCAGGATTGGATGCTCTAGCCGGATACGACGGGCGGCATCGGCAGTGGGCTCCAAGATGTTGGTCTCTGCCCCCAGCAACGTATTCATGCTGGTGATGGACTTTTCGCGCAGCGAGTCCAGCGGCGGGTTGGTCACCTGTGCAAACCGCTGCGAGAAGAAGTCGAACAGCATGCGAGGTCGGTTGGACAGCGCCGCAATCGGCGTGTCCGAGCCCATCGAACCCAGGCCCTCCGCGCCGGTGAGTGCCATCGGGCGGATGATTAGGTCAACGTCTTCTTCGGTGATGCCGAAGACGCGCTGTCGTAACACCGCGCGGGCATGCGGCATGTACTGGTAGCGCTCTCGTGGCAAATCGGCGATGTCGACCAGGCCTTCTTTGATCCATTCCTCGTAGGGCCCAGTGGCGGCCAGCGTGGACTTAATCTCCTTGTCCTCAATAATGCGACCGGCCTTCATGTCCACTAGGAACATACGCCCCGGCTGTACGCGCGTGCGCTGCACAATCTGCTCCGGCGGGATATCCAAGACACCAGCTTCGGAGGCCATCACCACCAGGCCCTCGTCAGTCACCCAAATGCGTCCCGGCCGCAGGCCATTGCGATCCAAGATGGCACCGATGACCTGGCCGTCGGTAAAGCAGATAGCGGCGGGGCCGTCCCACGGCTCCATCAGGCAGGCGTGGTACTCGTAGAACGCGCGAACCTGCGGGCTGAGGTTGTCATCGTGCTCCCAGGCCTGCGGAACCATCATCATGACCGCATGCGGGAGACTGCGACCACCGAGATGCAGGAGCTCCAGGGCCTCGTCGAAACGCGCAGTGTCAGAACCGTTGGGGTCGCACACCGGCAGCGCGCGGTCGATATTGCCCAGCTTGCCAGAGCGAATCAGCGACTCGCGGGCGCGCATCCAGTTTTCGTTGCCGCGCACGGTGTTGATCTCACCATTGTGAGCGACGTAGCGGTACGGGTGTGCCAGCGGCCAGGACGGGAAAGTGTTCGTGGAAAAGCGCGAGTGCACGATGGCCAGCGCGGAAGTAACTTCCTTCTGCTGCAGGTCAAGGTAGAAATCCTTCAGCTGCGGGGTAGTGAGCATACCCTTGTAGACAATTGTGCGGCTGGACAGCGACGGGAAGTACACGGTGTCGCCGCCAGAGCCCTCGCCGGCGCCCCGTTCGCCCAGCTCACGCTCGCAGCGCTTACGCAGGAAGAACATCTTGCGGTCGAGATCAATATCGCTGAGCTGGCGCCCCTCGTAGTTCTTCGCGGTAACGAAGAGCTGACGGAGCACTGGCATAGCCTGACGGGCCATCTGGCCGAGCCCTTCAGCGTCGATCGGTACATCGCGCCATGCCAGGATCTCGATGCCCTCTTCAGCGCAGATGTCCTCAATAGCCCGAATGGCATCGAGGGTGGCCATGCGCGACTGCGGCAGGAAGGCGATACCAGTGGCGTAGGTTCCCGCCGGCGGTAAAATAACGCCTTCCTTGCTCAGCTCAGCGCGGTAGTAGGCATCCGGAACCTGAATGAGAATGCCGGCACCGTCGCCAGTGGTCTTCTCTGCACCGGCGGCCCCGCGGTGGTCGAGATTGACCAGTGCCTGAATGCCCTTTTCCACAATGTCATGGGTCTGGCGACCGTAAATGTCGGCGACAAAGGCCACGCCACACGCATCGTGTTCGTTCGACGGGTGGTAGAGACCTTCCCTCTGAGGACCACGAGGCAATGTGGCCGCTGTTTCGGTCAGAGTCATGGCTGTCTTAGCTGTCATGGCTGTTTTCCCCTTATAGGTGCAATGTGCCAATTGGGGGACACGGGTTATCTATATTTCCAACTGTTTTAACAATGCACTTTCATCTAGGCGTATTGCAATACGTATTTAGGGAATTAACTGTATTTGCCCACCCCCGAAGGAGCTAGACCAGCCTGCCAGCCCGAATAAAACCGGGCTTTTACTACCCGTTTTAATCTCATAACCCCCTAATCGAGCTACCACCCCCACTATCCACGCACAGTTGTTCGATTCTTTAGCAAACCCCCTCCATACCCAATCCCCTCCTACCGCTATGGTTAGCTCCATGCTCGCCAACCGTCGTTTCCGCTCGCCATTACAGGGCCTCGCCCTCCTTATCGGCGCAGCGACAATCCTCAGCGGCTGCACGGATCCCATAGACCCCACTCCAGAGAGCCAGTCGCATAGCCCGGCCCCGGCACCCGCTTTTACGCCCGAGCCAGCGGAACCCGCGCCCGAGATTCCTGAAGCGCCCCACACCCCAGACTCCCCCGGCACCCCAGCGCCCGGCACATCGCCTATCGACGGCATCCGTAGCGCCCTCAACCAGCTGGAGATAAAAGGGCGCGCACCGAAAACCGGCTATGCGCGCGACGAATTCGGGCAACGTTGGAGCGATGACATCTCTGCCGAGTTTGGCCACAACGGATGTGACACACGGAACGACATTTTGAATCGTGACCTTATTAATAAGGAGTACAAACCAAATACCCGCGATTGCGTCGTACTTTCGGGGCAACTACTGGATCCCTACACTGGCACGATGATTGAGTTTCAGCGCGGCCGCGACACCTCTTCCGCCGTGCAAATCGACCATGTTGTGGCCTTGAGCGACGCCTGGCAAAAGGGAGCACAGCAGCTCTCACCTGAGGTTCGGCAGGACTTTGCCAATGACCCCCTCAACCTCTTGGCCGTCGATGGTCCCGCTAATCAGCAAAAGCGAGATAGCGATGCCGCATCCTGGGTACCCGCCAACAAACCATTTCGCTGCCAGTATGTCGCTCGCCAGGTGGCGGTAAAACAGAAATACAACCTGTGGGTCACGCAGGCGGAGTCCGATGCCATCGACCATTGGCTCTCCACCTGCACACCAGAGGATGAGCCCGCGCTTGCCGCTCTAACCCTGAATTAGGGCAACCGTTTCCGACACACACCGACACCACACTTCTAGGCTCAAGCCGGCGAATATGTCACCTATTTAGCTACGCGCTCGCAACCCCCGCCCCTCCTAGTCGCGAACGTTTCTGTTTTTCTGAAGAATCCTAGCCCCTAATTTCTGGGGGCGACCGCCATTCACTCACGGCCCACTCCCCTCAAACAAACCAACCGAAAACCCCTGGGTTCATAGAGTTATATAGGTCAATATCGGAATTGATATCGTTACCACAGTGTTATCATTTCGTTACGTTTGCCACTTTCCATCGGTTTATAACCGTTTGATAACACTGTATCCTCGAGTCCGTTCGCGAAAAGGTATCCGTCGTAAAGCACTGTGCACACTACTTGCACATCTTTCACGTTTCTTCTTCGAAACTACTTTTTGACGCGGCACAGGTTTGTTAAAGTCTGGTTGTTACAAAATCGCACTATCGTGGTTGATGGTGTCAATGTGACTGGAGAGTCGCTTGGCGCTATTAGTCGCTTGTCCATCATCTTGGAGGATTCTCACCCATGGCAGCTGAAATGAAGGCTCCGGAAGTACCACTTGGGCTCCAAATCAAGGCTTTTGCCCAGTCGATTCCACCACTCCTGCGTACCGGCGCCCTGTACATGACTCCGAAGACGGCGCCGAAGATCCTCGATTACCTGCGTCGCTTGAAGTTCTCCGTCGCCAGCCTTATTTCCATGAGTGCGCTGCGCTACCCGGATCGCCTCGCCCTTGTCGACGATGACGGTGAACTCACCTATTCTCAGCTGCTCGACAACTCTCACGCCCTGGCTCGCGCCTTGATAGACCGTGGCATGACCCAGAAGTCCAGCTTCGGCGTTATCGCACGTAACGGCCGCGGCATCATCCTGCCGATGGCCATCAAGGGATTCATCGGCTCCGAAATTATGCTGATGAATATCGGCTCTGGCCCGACTCAGATCCGCGGCGTCGTTGACCAGAATAAGGCCAAGTTCCTGTTCGTCGATGACGAGTTCCTGGGCAATCTGCCGGAAGACCTCGACGATGTCACCGTCGTTATTACCTCCGTGACCAAGCCGGAGACCCGCAAGAACGCAGGCAAGAACTTCCTGTTCATGGAAGACCTCATTGAAGAAGGTCGTACATCGAACGCCAAGTTAGATCCGAAGCCGGAGCAGGGACGCATCATCATCATGTCCTCCGGCACGACCGGCATCCCGAAGGGTGTCCTGCGCAATGAGCCGAAGACACCGGCAACTGTGGGTGCAATCGCCGAGCGTATTCCGTGGCGCCGCAACATGGTCATTCACCAGTCCGCATCCATGTTCCACGCCTGGGGCTGGGCAAATGTGCTGATTGGCATGGCTACCGGCTCCACCATTGTCACCATGCGTGTCTTCGACCCGAAGAAGGCTGTTGACCAGTGTGAGCAGTACGGCTGTAACGGCATGATTTCCGCGGCCTTCTTCCTGCGCCAGATTAAGGACGTTCTGGATGAGGAGCCGAACCGCAAGATTGGACCGTTCCGCTTCATCGTCTCCTCTGGTAACGCCATCCCGGGCTGGCTCGTCTCCGCGCTGACTCACCGCTTCGGTCCGGTTATCTGTAACTTCTACGGCTCCACCGAGGCCGGCCTGTGCTCCATCGCATCCGGCGCGGACCTCGCAGCTCGCCCGGACTCCGCAGGTCGACCGGCAATTGGCGCCAAGGTTCGCATCCTGGGTGACGACGGCAAGGAAGTCGAGCCGGGTGAGGTTGGCATGATCCACACCGCTCAGGAGCTCTCCTTCATCGGTTACCTGAACAAGAAGGACAAGTTCACCACCGTCGATGGCCTGTTCCAGATCGGTGACCTCGGCCGTATCGACCAGGACGGCTACCTGTACATCTGTGGTCGCTCCGACGACATGGTGATCAAGGGCGGCGAGAACGTCTTCCCACGCGAGGTCGAAGAAATTCTCGGCCCGGTGCCGGGCATCGCCGACGTCTTCTGCCACGGCAGCAACGAAAACGACGAGATTTTCGCTGACCTGTTCCTCTACGTTGTCCGCGAGGACAATGAGGCCGGCAAGAACCTCACCGAGGACATGCTGCGCGAGTACGTCCGCGAAACTCTGGCCGAGCACTCCACTCCGGACCGCGTCTTCTTCGTCGACTCCCTGCCGCGCAACGCCATCGGCAAGGTTGTCCCGCGCGAAGTCAAGGCAATGCACGAGCGCCTGAACCTGGACGCTCAGTAAGAAGCCTGTACACGAAAGTGTGCCCACCGGCTATCCGCGCGGGCGCACCTGGATTTCATCCACGTTGGCATCCGCTCCGGTATCAACGGCCAGACGTACTGCGGCTGCGATCGATTCAGGCCGCATGAACTTCGTGCCGTCGTAACGCCAATCCGCATCATCGCGGTGCCAATTCGACTGCAGCTGAACCTGCATATCGGTATCGACGCGCCCGGGGTGCACGGAGCTGACTCGTACCGCGCCACGCTCTTCCTCGCGCAGCGCATCGGTGAAGGCCCGTAGCGCGAACTTCGACGCCGCATACGGCGAAGTACCAGCTGAAGCGCGGAATCCCGAGCCCGAGTTGATGGTCACCAGCGTGCCCTCCGCCTTGCGCAGCGCCGGCAGCAGCTGGCGGGTCAGGTCGGCGACGGCGACGACGTTGATGTCCATGATCCGCGACCAGTCCGCACGCGAAACCTCCGCCACGTCCCCATCGACGTACACACCCGCCGAGTGCACGAGCACATCCAGCCCGCGCCCACCGAGCGCCTCCAACAGCTTTGCCACTTCCGCGTTTACGGCGTCGGCATCACCCAGATCAGCAACGAATACGCTTGCCGACGGCAACTGCGACGCCACCTTCTCAGCAGACTCAGCACTGGTAGCGCCCACAATGACGTGGTGATCACGGGAGAGATCCTTAGCGACCGCCAGGCCAATACCACGGCTTGCGCCCGTGACCAGGGCAATCTTGGTATCAGCGGCAATATCGATGCTCATATACGGCTCCTCTATGTAGTCGGTTTACTTCTTCGGCTTCGCGCCGCCCACCTGGTCGATGGGGGTCACCTGCAGGAAGTCGATGTTGACGCGATTCGGGCGGGTGGCCGCGAACACAATGATGTCGGCAACATCATCGGCGGTCAGCGACTCAACGCCGTCGTAGACCGCTGCGGCCTTGGTCTCGTCGCCGTCGAAACGCACGAGTGAGAAGTCGGTGTGGACGCGCCCCGGATCGATTTCGGTGACGCGCACGCCATCGACAGCAACCTCTTGACGCAGGACTTCCACCAGGGCGCGCTCAGCGTGCTTGGCGGCGTTGTAGCCGGCACCGCCGGTGTAGACCTGGCGACCGGCAATCGAGCCGACGGTGAGCACAATGCCGCTGGTGGTCTTCAGTGCGGGCAGCAGTGCGCGGGTGACGCGCAGGGTGCCCAGCACGTTGACGTCGTACATCCAACGCCATTTTTCCTCGACAGCGCCTTCAACCGACTCCATGCCCCAGGCACCACCGGCGTTGTTTACCAGCACGTCGACACGCGGTTCAGCCTTAGCCAGCGCCACCACATCGTCGTCAGAGGTGACGTCAACCTTGTAGACTGTCGCTTCACCACCGGCAGCGCGGATCTCCTCCGCGACAGCCTCGAGCTTGTCCTCGCGACGGGCTCCCAACACAACGCGAAAACCTTCAGCTGCGAACTGCTTGGCAGTGGCTGCACCAATACCGGAAGAAGCACCGGTAACTACAGCTACTTTCCTGCCATTAGTTGAAGTTTCAGAGGTCATGAGGGCTCAACTCCTTGCTACATGCGTCTACTGATATCCCCGACTGTAGTCATAGGACACCTTCCTCCGCCGAAGACTGCGTGTGCTTTACACCTGATGTTCCACGTGAAACGTATATAAAACTGTGCCAAAATTTTTCCGATTCACCGCATGCACAGCCGTTAAAACCGCGATACTGGTTGCATGTCTGACCAGCCTCACTTCTCACATCTTCTCTCCCCTCTCGACGTCGGTCCTCTAACTCTGCGCAATCGCATCATCATGGGTTCAATGCACTCCGGTCTGGAAGATCGCACCCGTGATATCCCCAAGCTGGCTGCCTATCTGGGTCGGCGTGCCGAAGGTGGCGTGGGACTCATCGTCACCGGCGGTTATGCTCCCAACATCGAGGGTTGGCTGACTCCGGCCGGTTCGATGATGGCGTCGAAGCGCATGGCGGACAATCACCGCCGCGTTACTGACCTCGTGCACTCCCACGGCAGCCACATCGTGCTGCAGGTGCTGCACGCCGGTCGTTACAGCTACAGCCCGCTGGCTCGCTCCGCCAATACCGGTCAGTCACCGATTAGCCCGTTTAAGGCTCATCGCCTCACCGGCTTTGATGTCTCACGCACCATTGGCGCTTATGTTCGCGCCGCGAAGCTCGCGAAACGCGCTGGTTACGACGGCATTGAGGTTATGGGCTCCGAGGGTTACCTGCTCAACCAATTCCTGGCCGAGCGCACTAACCACCGCTCGGACAACTGGGGCGGCAGCGCCGAGGCTCGCATGCGTCTGCCCATCGAAATTGTTCGCCGCATTCGCGCCGAAGTGGGCGAGGACTTCCTGCTTCAATACCGCATTTCGCTGCTTGACCTGGTGGAAGACGGCCAGACCTGGTCCGAGACCACTGAACTCGCGCAGCGTCTGGTCGAGGCTGGCGTCGATGTCTTCAACACCGGCATCGGCTGGCACGAAGCACGCGTCCCCACCATCGTTACGTCCGTGCCGCGCGCCGCATTCACGGATCTGACTGGTCGTCTCCGTTCGCTTGTCGACGTCCCGGTCGCAGCCTCCAACCGAATCAACCGCCCTGAGGTTGCGGAGAAGATCCTCGCTGACGGCAATGCGGACCTGATTTCCATGGCCCGCCCACTGCTGGCTGACCCGGACTTCGCCATCAAGGCGGGCGATGGTCGAGCTGACCAGATCAACACCTGTATCGCCTGTAACCAGGCCTGCCTGGACCACACCTTCGCGGCCAAGCGCTCCACCTGTTTGGTCAACCCGAAGGCGGCTTACGAAACCGAGCTGGTATCCGTGCCGGTTGCGAAGGACAAGGCCAAGCGCGTCGCCGTCATCGGCGCTGGTGTGGCTGGACTCGCTTTCGCGGAAGCCGCAGCTCAGCGCGGTCACCAGCCGGAGATTTTCGAGGCCGCCGATCAGATTGGTGGCCAGTTCAACCTCGCCGCACAGATTCCGGGCAAGGAGGACTACGGCGAGACGCTGAAGTACTTCTCACGTCGCCTGGAGGTGCTCGAAGTTCCGGTTCACCTGAACACGCGTGCCGACGTCGACGAGCTCAAGACCAAGTTTGACCACGTGATTGTGGCCACGGGTGTCACCCCACGAATCCCGGGCATTGACGGTATCGACCACGAGAAGGTCATTCGCTACGACGAGCTGCTCTCGGGTGCGAAGCAGGCCGGTAACAAGGTGGCCGTCATCGGTGCTGGTGGTATCGGTGTGGACGTGTGTGAGTACCTCACGCGCAAGCCGAACCAGACCATCGAGGCCTGGAAGGACGCCTGGGGCGTCGGTGACCCAGCGGAGTTCCGCGCGGGTCTGACCAAGCCGGGCACGGTCTCTGGCGCGGCTGAGGAGTTTGAGGTCGAGCGCGAGGTGCACCTGCTGCAGCGCAAGACCTCCCGCATCGGCAAGGGCCTGGGCAAGACCACTGGTTGGGTTCACCGTGCGGAGATTAAGAAGGCCGGTGTCAAGCAGTACACCGGCGTCACCTACAACCGTATCGATGACGAGGGTCTACACATCACCATCGATGAAAAGTCACAGGTCATCGCAGTTGACAACGTGATTGTCTGTACTGGCCAGGTATCCAATCTGGACTGCCTGGGCGACAAGGATCGCGAAAGCGTCACCGGCGATAACTCCAATGTCACCATCATCGGTGGCGCAGACGTGGCCGCTGAACTGGACGCAAAGCGTGCCATCCGCCAGGCCGTCGAAGTAGCGCTCGCGCTGTAGGGCCGCTACCCCTCGTAGCGGTCGGTGTAGGCGCGCTGCTCGAACTCGAAACGGCCCGGGTGAGCCGGGAACTCACCCGGGACACCGATGGCCAGCAACAGCGCTACCGCCACATCGGTGTCACCGGCACCGATAGCTTCCTTGACCTTCTGCTCACTAAAGCCCGTCATCGGGGAGCTAGACCAACCAAAGGCGCTGGCAGTGACCATAGCGAAAGAAGCGGCAATCATGGCGTCGCGGATTGCGAACTCGCGGGAGAGACCCTTTTTCTCGCGGGCCTCGTGGAAGGAGGTCATCGAGGCCTCCCGCTCAGCGGCGGCAACTTCGTCCCACAGACCAGTGGCCTTGTTGGTCTCAACCAGGCGCGGAATACCGCGCTTCCAGCCGGTCGGCTCACCAATGAAAGCGAGTAGCAGCGGCGCATTGGCAACCTGCTTCTGACCACCGGCAGCTTCCACTACCTTCTGACGCACCTCAGGATCCTCGATACGCACAATCGCGCGGGACTGAATGTTAAAGGCGCTGGGAGCTTCCAGAGATAGCTCCAGGAGGCGGCGCACGTCAGCGTCGTCAAGAGGTTCGTCCGCATAGACGCGTGTGGCACGACGGTTGCGGACGATGTTCTCAAATTCGGTGGCGAACTGGTCGCGCGGAGAATGTGAAGTCATGCATTAGAGATTAGCGGGTGGCCAACCTTCGAGTTCGAGTAGCCAGCGCTTCATTTCACGGCCACCGGCATAGGCACCGAAAGATCCCGCTCCCCCACTGGCGGGCACCACGCGGTGACAGGGAATCAGAATACCCAGCGGATTGGTGGCACAGGCCGACCCGGCAGCCCTGGCGGCACGGGGTGAGCCGGCCATCTCGGCAAGCTCGCCATAGGTCACAACCTGGCCATACGGCACATCGCGCAGTGCGGTCAGAGCACGAGCGCGGAAAGAATCCTGCGTGAATACGTCGCAGTCCAGCGGCAGCGCAAACTCACGGCGCTGCCCGGCAAAATACTCGCGGAACTGCTGCGCCGCCAGTTCCGCCACCGCCTGCGCTTCGGGGTCGGCGGCGCTGGGGTCGTCGTCAAGCACGGGACCTAAGAGATTGACTTCGACGACCCCGCGAGCGGAGGTGGCGATTCCAAGCGCACCGAAGGGCGTTTCCACCTTGGCAATCGCCATGAAACCTCCTACTTAGTCCTTGTTGGTCTGGAACCAGTCCAGCAGCTCGTCCCACTCCTTCTCGTGACCGGAGCGGAAGTAACCACCGTACCCCACACCCTTGCCGCCAGCCGGCTGAGCCTGACGCTTTTCAATCTTTTCAGCAGAGCTCATCACATTGGTAATCAGGTCTGCCGAGGACTCCTCAGTCCAGTAATCATCCGGAACGCGGATGGACAGGAACGGCTGCGGAGCCTTGGAGAAGCGATTAGCGAAGTCAAACTCGGAATCGTCGAAGAAGTAGCCTTCCTTGCGAGCCCAGCGCGCCCACTGACGCATGACACCGTTCGGCGGCTCAACAGCCAGACGCCACGCCGACGCCGGAATGTGGCCAGTAATGAAACCGCTTATCGGGCCCAGAATGTTAAAGATGAAGAATGCGCGGACCTTGCCCGCCACGGACGGCACCTTGGAAATACGCATACCGCGGCAGTTGACCAGTGCTGCTGCGTCATAGGTGCCCTCGGAGCCGGCGTAGGCGATGCCGTGACCACCAACCGCGTGGCCGACAGCGAAGTGCGGCACGTCCGGGTAGGTCTCCTTGGCCCACTCGATCACACCCGGAATATCCTTGGTAATCCAGTCCGACATCCGGATGTCTTCATTGTTCTGGTCAGTCTTCAGAGCGGACTGGCCAATTCCGCGGTAGTCATAGGTGATAACGCCGTAGCCCTTTTCTGCCACGGTCTCAGCGAAACGGTGGTAGAAACCCTGCGGCACACCGGTACCGGAGTGAACGGTGATGATGCCGTTGGGAATGTTCTCTGGGTTCTCCTTCGGGCGGAACATGGTTCCGCGCAGCAGGACGCGGTCATTAGCCGGGATAATGATGTCCTGCCGAGGGCACGGCTCCGGCAACTTCGGGCTCTTCGCGGAAAAACGGCTAATTCCAGTGGAAGTGGTTGAGGCTTCGGAGGTCATTTATGCAGTTCCTTCGAGTGGACTTAACAAGTGCATGATTTTGTATACACAATCTTAAAGTGTAAGGCTTATCACTTTCAGCGCTTTCGTGGAATTTGGCTCACTTTGGGTACTGCGCGTTCTTTTAGCCTCTAACGAGCTGCCTCACGCGCGTTACAACTGCACATCCCCATAGGCGCGTTCGTCCTCGATCGGCTCCAGATGCGAGGAAATATGCACACCCGGGAAGCGCTCCCGCAGCTCATCCTCCATCGCAGTGAGCACATCGTGGCCGCGCTCGACGCTCCACGCGCCCGGCACCAGCACATGGAACTCAATGAACTGCTGATGCCCCGACACACGAGTGCGAATCTCGTGAACGTCAATGCCCCGACTCCGATTGCGGTGCGAGGCCAAAATCTCGTCCACCGCCACGCGGTCCTCGCCCTCCATGGCCTTGTCCATCAGGCCGTTACCGGAATCGCGCAGCAGCTTGAAACCGGTGACCAGGATGTTTACGGCCACCGCCAGCGCGATAATCGGGTCGAGCCACCACAGGCCAGTAATCCACACCAGAGCCACACCCGCCAGAACACCGGCGGAGGTCCACACATCGGTCATAAGATGCTTGCCGTCGGCGGTCAGCGCCAGGGAGTTATGCTGACGCCCGGCCCTAAGCAGAATCAGCGCCACCGCACCATTAACCACCGAGGCAATCACGGTCACGATGAGGCCCAGGCCGATCTGCTCAATCGGCTGCGGGTGCACCAAACGCTCGATAGAGACATAAATAATCGCCGCCGCCGCCACGAAGATCATGGCACCTTCCAGCCCGGCCGAGAAGTACTCTGCCTTGGAATGGCCGAACTCATGGTCGCGGTCCGCGGGCCGCGCGATAACCTTGAGCACAATAATTGCGACAACTGCCGCAACCAGATTGACAATCGACTCCGTCGCGTCGGAAAGCAGGCCCACCGATCCGGTTAGAGTGTAGCCCCAAAACTTCAGCGCGATGGTGACGACCGCCGCCCCCACTGAAAGCCAACCAAAACGAGATAAGTCCTGCATATGCGGGCACTTTACCCGCCTGTCCGGAGTTACTACCAGTTCTATGAGCACCGATTTCCAGTTCAATTTGCAGAACATTTCTGCAGGCCTGCCGTTCGCGTCGCAGCTCGCCTCGCTTGCCGACGCCGTGCGCGACCACGACGTAGTAGTCCAGGCCCCACCGGGTACCGGCAAGACCACTTTGGTTCCACCGGCGGTGGCCAACACCCTAGGCGGACGCATTGTAGTCACGGCTCCCCGGCGCGTGGCGGTGCGCTCGGCGGCGCGGCGGTTGGCCCAACTGTCGGGCACGAAGCTCGGTGGGGAAGTTGGTTACTCGGTGCGTGGCGACGCCAAAGTTTCCCACGCCACCCGCGTGGAGTTTGTCACTCCCGGTGTGCTGCTGCGTCGACTGCTGCGCGACGGCGACGTGGATGCCAGCGCGGTGCTCATCGACGAGGTGCACGAGCGCGGCTTGGACACCGACCTGGTGTTGGCGATGGTGCGCGACTTGCGGGATATCCGCGATGACCTGCGCCTTGTCGCTATGTCTGCGACGGTGGACGCACCGAAGTTCGCGGCCTTGCTCGGTGGCTCCACCCCGGCTCCCATTGTGGCGGCGGAGGCGGCAATCCACCCGCTGGATATTCGCTACTCGCCCTTCCCACAGCGGCTGGATGCGCGCGGTGTGACCGACGATTTCCTGCAGCACGTGGCAGCGCAGACCAGGACAATGGTGGAGGAAGCCGCCGGTGATGTGCTGGTTTTCCTCCCCGGGATCCGCGAGGTGGAACGCTGCGCAGGCTATATCGCCGACGCCTCAGATGCGACAGTGCTAACGCTGCATGGCCAGCAGAGCTCCGAAGAGCAGGACCGCGTGTTCCGTCGACAAGCGGACGGTAGGTGCGTGATTGTGTCCACCGCGATTGCGGAATCATCCGTGACCGTGCCGGGCGTGCGCGCCGTTGTCGACGCCTGCCTCACGCGCGGGCCGCGACTCGACATCGCGCGTGGCTTCTCCGGCCTGGTCACCAGCTCGTGTGCGCAGTCCTCCGCGAACCAGCGCGCGGGCCGTGCGGGACGTGAGGGCCCGGGCATCGTGGTGCGCTGCGTCTCTCAGTCGGAGTTCGCGTCCTTTCCCGCCTGGCCCGCGCCGGAAATCGAGGTCGCCGACCTGACCCAAGCGCTCCTCGACGCCGCCGCGTGGGGCACGCCAGGGATGCAGGGACTCAAGCTTCTCGACGCCCCACCACCCCACCACACGGAGGCTGCAAACCGCATTCTCGCTGGCCTGGGTGCTGTTGATGAGACCGGTGACATCACGGAGCTCGGACGCACCCTGGCTACCCTGCCGGTGCATCCACGCATGGGACGCGCGCTGCTGACCGCCACGGCCATGATGCCGGAGCACGCCGGCGCGGTCGCACGCGCGGTGGAGAAACTCACCGATGCCCGCGGCTTGGCCAAGCAGGTGCGCCGCATTGAGCTGGATACTGAAGCCCCCGCCAACCTGCTGTCCTCGGACATCCCCGCGCTGGTCACGGCCCTGGCCTGGCCGGATTTCATCGGGCGACGGCGCAGTGTGAACTCCGACGAGTACCTCTTCACCGGCGGCACCGCAGCGGAACTCGCCCGCGGTTCTGACTTGCACGGCCACGAGTGGATCGCGGCCGCCGACATCTCGCGGCTCTCCCACGGTCGTGCGCTAATCCGCGACGGCGAGGCAATCGACATGGAAATCGCCATGCTCGCCGCCGGCCACCTCGTCCGCACGGAGACCACGGCGCGCGTCGAACAGGGCCGCGTTCGCGCCCGTGAGCGCGACCTGCTCGGCGCCATCGAGCTGTCCTCCCGCCAGGTCTCCCCGACGCCCGAGCAGTGCATTGCCGCCAACTCCGCCTGGCTTGCCGGCACGCTTGCCGACGCCAGCCCCAACCTCGACCGCGACACCGAACAGCTCCGCCGCCGCATGGCCTTTCTCCACACTCATCGCGGTGCCCCATGGCCGGATGTCTCCCCCGCAGGGCTTGCGGCCCAGGCCGAGCTCCTCTTCGCTGGCGAGCTGGACCGCCCGACCCCTCCGACTTTGGATGCCGAGCATCTCCGCCGCCTGCTGCCCTGGCCGGAGGCCACGGACTTCGACCGGCTGGTACCCGAACGCCTGGAGGTCCCATCCGGTTCGAAGATTCGCCTGGAGTACCCGGAGGACCCCACCGACGAAGAGGCGCAGATTGTCCTGGCTGTGAAGTTGCAGGAGTGCTTTGGCCTGGCGGAGACCCCGCAGGTATTGGAAAAGCCGGTGACAATGCATTTGCTGTCACCGGCTCAGCGACCACTCGCGGTCACTGGAGACTTGGAAAGTTTCTGGAATGGCGCCTACGCACAGGTTCGCTCCGAGATGCGGGGCCGTTACCCCAAGCATCCGTGGCCGGAGAACCCGTGGGAGGAGCAGGCTACTGCGAGAACGAAGCGCCGTCGTTAAGCAGGCTCGTCGTTAAGCAGCTGCCTGCGCCCGCACGCGACTGGGTTTGTACCAGAGGTAGATTGCGTAGCCCAGGCAGGTGAAGAAGAGCACGCCGCCCATGATTCCCTGCATGTTGCCGTAGAACCACTGCCCCACGCCCGCAGCATGGCCGAAGTCGTTGCCCACGAAGACCTTGTACGGCGCCCACCAATGGGCGATCATGAACAAGGTGCCGACAACGATGTTCCCGATCTCGCGGACGAAGAGCACCAGCGGCACAAAGACCATGACAATCGACCAGTGGTGGCTGACCGCGTACGGTCCAGCAAAGCTGACCGCCAGCGCGACGAAACCGAGGGCTGCGACCTCATAGCCATCGCGATGGTAGACCCACGCCACGAAAGCGGCAGCGATGGCGCCAAAGAGGAAGAAACCGTAGATGCCAATATCGAGCGCAGTGCCCTCCACCCCGGCGCGGGCGAGCAGACCACTGAACGCCTGGTTGGCCTCGTAAGCCGGGGCGCCACCGCGGTTGCCGGCGAAGAACTCATCGGTCCAGAAGTAAATCGACTCTTTAAAGCGCACGGCGAAACCAATGGCGACGGTCACCAGGAACCAGCAGAAGCTCTTGGCCACGGCCGCAAAGTCACGGCGCATGAGGAACACCAGCGCATATGCCGCAGGGGTGATCTTGATACCCGCCGCGATACCCACGCCCAATCCACGTAGCTTCTTGGGCAAAAAGCCCAACACATCGGAGACCACCAGCAGCGCGAGGAAGACGTTGATCTGCCCGAAGAGCACGTTAGCGCGCAGCGGGTCGAGCAGCATCACCACCCCGAGCAGGCAGGTAGCCATCAGCTTCGGACACTCAGAGCCGAGACGAGTGAAGACCATCCACAGCATCGCCCACACCGCCGCCAGCGTGGCGAACGTCCAGATGATTTGCAGGGTAACCGGCCCCGCCCAGGTCAGCGGGTAAAACAGCAGCGCTGCAAACGGTGGGTAGATGAAGCGGAAACCCGATCTGGTGGGAAACTCTGGGGAGTAGAGATCCTGGTCTCGTCGTAGCGCCCAGCCGGCGTCTTGGAAGACCTCGAGGTCCATCATGTAGGCAGTTGCCGCAAGATAGATGAAGTCGATGACAACGACCAGCGACACCAGCCCAAATACAATTGCCAAGATCCGTCTCTGCATGACGGAAAGCGTCGAGAGTCTGTCCATGAGCATGATTCGACACTACCGCACAGTTCTTCCTACTCAGGCCTTAGAGTGGGAGGTATGTTCGTGGAAAACTATCGCAAGGTTCGCTCCGAGATCGACGACGCTTGCCGACGAGCCGGGCGTCAGCCCTCCGAGGTCCGTCTGCTGCCCGTCAGCAAGACTGTGCCTGTCGACGCCCTGGTGGAATCCTGGCCGGAGCTCGCGGCAGCCGGCTGCGCTGGCCTGGCGGAAAACCGCGTCCAGGAAGCGGTGGCCAAGGCGGAGGTATTCCGGGAGGCCTTCGGCGAGAAAGCACCACATATGGCCATCATTGGTCCACTGCAGACGAATAAGGCAGGCCATTTAGTCAGCTGTGCTGATGAGTTTCAGGCGCTGGACCGACCGAAGGTGGCCGGAGCGCTGCAGCGCCACTTGGCTGATTCCGAGCGCACACTTGATGTGCTGATTCAGGTCAATGTCTCCCGCGAGCCGCAGAAGTCGGGCCTGGCGCCGAGCCACGCAGCGGAGTTTGTCCGCATGTTCGGCCCCGATGGCGAGTACCCGAACCTGCGCCTGCGCGGGTTTATGACCATCGCGGCCCAGAATGACCCGAATGTCCGCGAGACCTTCGCGGAGCTGCGCGATCTGCGCGACAGTCTGCTCGGGGATTTGCCGGAGGGCGTCAGCCTCGACGAACTGTCGATGGGTATGTCCGGCGACTACCGCGAAGCCATCGCCGAGGGAGCGACCACCGTGCGTGTGGGACGCGCTATCTTCGGTGAACGCTCGTATAAAAAATAAAGGTAATCAAATGAAGGTAATCTCAGTGCCATGAGTTCTGATGTCTCCCCGTGCTCCCGTCGTCGTTTCCTCCTGGGAACTGCCGCCACTGCAGCTGGCGCACTCGTAGCCGCTTGTGCACCAAAGTCTGCGGTGGAGAAAGTTGACGCTGCCGACATTCCGGTTGGCGGCGGTGTGGTTATCGGCAATTACGTCGTCACGCAGCCGGAGGAGGGCAAGTTCGCCGCTTTCTCCAGTTCGTGCCCGCACCAGAATGGTCGCATCACTGAGGTCAGCAATGGTGTGATGATTTGCCCGAACCACAACTCCCACTTTGATATTGCTACTGGTCAGGTTGTTTCTGGCCCCTCACGTAAGCCCGCTGGCCAGGCTCCGCTGTCGGCCGATGGCACTGAGCTGATTGTGGGTCAGAAGTAGATTCCGGAAGCAGATTCATGGTCGGCGGGTTCAAGGCCTAAGAGATCTAGTCCCGCCGGTGCCAGCTGGAATCGCAGCGGGCGGCGGCTCGTGGGCATTGCCAATCCTGCCGCCTCTAACTCGGCGAGATACTTTCGCGCTGTCCGCTTTTCCTTGCCGACGGTGTCAGCGACGTGTTCGAGCTTGATTCCATATTCGGGCCCGAACAACCGAACCTGTGCCAGGACGTATAGCGTGCCAATCTCGTTTCCTGTAAGCGACACAGGCAGCACCCGCTCGGGCGAGTTAGATAGCTCAGCTATCCGCTGTTCAAGCCTTTCGCACTGGTAAGACTTCATCTGCAGCTCTTCCAGCAAATACTGCTGTGCATTCAGAATGACATCAGCCATCGCCTCGACGAAGAAAGTGACTTCTCCCCGGTTCATTGGGTCTTCCGTAGTGGTAAAAGCCTTGTAATACTTCGCTTTATCCTCAGCGAGTTGGCGGGAAATAGTCAGCGCAGTTGAGGTCGAGAGTGCCTCCCGCAAAGCCACGGACAGTAGAAAACGTCCCATCCGGCCGTTGCCGTCATAAAACGGGTGAACGAATTCGAACATGAAATGGCTTGCCAAGATTCGAATCAGCCGATTGTCCTCTGCGGAATTCACCGTTGCCAGGAACTCATTGAGGAGTTGGTGAATGGCAGCTTCGCTTTCAACACCTCGATGAACCTGTTGTTGCCCATCGGTAATCGTGACCGTTGCTGCCCTGAAGAGTTCACCGTCTAACTCATCTTCGGCGGCAATCTCATCGCCGAGAAGCTGATCGTACTGCTGACGGATTTCTGTGAGCGTTGTCGGAAACTCAATCCGCTCATCGTTGGCCAACCGGAAATAGAGCTGACTGAATTCATGGAAGCGCTTGTGCTGGGTTCCCGAAGTGTTGTCCAACGCCTCCGCGACTTCTCGCCGTGTGGAGTGAATTCCCTCAATTTCATTGGTGGCTACCACCTCGGTCAGGAGCAGATTGAAAAGATAGTGAGTCCGCGCGGCATCCGGCAGGCGATTCCACAACTGTGAGATCTGTAGCTCTAGAGACAGAATCTTTTCAATCTTGGCCGCGAGATCGCTTGTAATGCAGCAAAAGAGCGGCCACTGCCCCAGCGGAAAGTGCCACTGAATCGTCGACGGGGAGTCTTTGCGTGACTGGTATTCGCCTTCCAATGTCTGTTCCGCATCATGTGCGGACATGTGGAAGATCCTCTTAAGCGGATAGTGCTTCACGGCGAGCTCCCTTCTTTCCCCGGCGTTCTTTACATGATGCTTTTTACATATAGTGCCCTAAAAACTAACCCTTAATGTAAAAAATCACTGTTTTTTACATTAAGGGTTCTTTACGCGGTGCCTAAATGCGCTATGTTGCCGATATTGCCCCTACCGCCGCGGCTTCAGCCCCGCCACAGCACACGCGCCCGCGACGAAGGACAGCGCCACCAGCCACGGAATCAGCCCTGCCCACTCAAAGCGGCTGAACACCATCCCGGATACCCAACCGACAATGGACGAACCCGCATAGTAGCTGAACAGGTACATCGATGACGCCTCGGCGCGGTCGCGCTGCGCCACCAGCCCCACGCCGGACGAGGACAGCGAGTGCGCCACGAAGAACGATGCCGTGAATACAAGCACGCCCACAACCAATGTGGGCAGCCACGGCAGCAGCGCCAGCCCCAAGCCCACGCACGCGGCCAGAGTCGCAATGGCGATGAGGCGACGGCGGCTCACCGTCTTCGCCCACACGCCCGCGCGTGCCGACGACCACGTGCCCGACAGGTAGAGAATAAATACGAACCCTGCCAGTGCCGGGGAGAGCCCGAACTTATCGCCCAGTCGGAAGCCCAGGTAGTTGTACAGAGAGACAAACGACCCCATAAACAGGAACGCCAGGGCGCACAGCGCGAGAATGCGCGGGTCGCGCAAGTGCCGCGCTATGGCCTGCCCCTCCCCTGCAAACGACAGCTGCTTCGGCTGGAACCTACGCTGTTGCGGCAGGAAGTACCAGGTCAGAATGGCGAAAACAAACGCCACCGTCGCTGAGACCGCAATCGCCATCCGCCAAGAGGCGAACTCCAGCACAATGGACGGAATAATACGGCCGAGCAGACCACCGACCGTCGTGCCCGAGATATACAGCCCCATCACGCGACTGACGTGGTCGGCGTGGACTTCCTCACTGACATAGGCCATAGCCACTGCGGGAACACCGGCAATGACAATGCCCTGCAGCAGGCGCAGCGCAATCATCGAACCGATGCCCGGCGCGATTGACACCACGAGCCCCAGCAGCGTTGCCACAAATGCGCTGATGACGATTACGCGCCTGCGTCCAAAGCGTTCGGACAATATGGACACCGGGATAATCGCACAGGCCAGACCACCGGTGGTGGCGGATACCGTCAGTGCGGCGGTGGCTGGGTCGACCGATAGCTCGTCGGAAAGCGTGGGCAGTAGCGCCTGCGTTGCGTAGAGCGCTTGGAACGATGCCAGGCCGGCGAAAAGCACAGCGATAAGCGCGCGGCGGAATCCGGGATCTTCTGGCCGCAGTCCTTCGATCTGTTCGGGGTTTTCGTTAGCGCTAGTCACTTGTCCTACGTTAGCCCTCCCTCCAAACCCCTCGCTGAATACACCAAACCAAAAAACCTTTTTAATTCGCCCGCGGTATCGCTTTCGTTTTATTAGTTTCGTAGGCATGACTACTTCTTCCGCACAGCCACAGGGTCGCAATCACGACCGCGAGTACGACATTGTCGTCTACGGTGCCACGGGTTTCGTGGGCCGCTTGATTGTGGACTATCTGGCTAAACACGCCGGTCAGACAAAGGTGGCGCTCGCAGGTAGGAATGCTCAGAAGCTTGCCGACGTCGCGGAGAACGCAGGCGTATCGGACTGGCCGGTCATTGTTGCGGATGCCGCCGACCAGCAGGCGGTGGCACAGCTTGCTGCCAGCACAAAGGTGGTGTTGACCCTTGTTGGACCGTACGCAAAGTACGGCCGCACCCTGGTGGCCGAGTGTGCCAAGGCCGGTACTCACTACGTCGACCTGTGTGGCGAGGTGCTGTTCGTCCACGACTCCATTGCAAACAACCACGAGGTAGCGCAGCAGACCGGAGCTAAAATTGTTCACTCCTGCGGCTTCGACTCGATTCCCTCCGACGTCGCTGTCCGCGAGCTCCACGAAGCAGCTCACACCAAGCTCGGTGAGACAACCCTGCTGTTCAAGCACGTCAAGGGTGGCGTCTCCGGCGGCACTATCGATTCGGTCCGCGTTCAGCTTGAACAGGCCAAGAAGGATCCCAAGCTGCGTCGCATCATCGCCGATCAGTACGCGCTGGCTGAGCCGGGACCCGACCAGGGTAAGTTCGGCGTCGACCTGCGCCCGGCGCGCTTCCGCAGCCACTGGCGAGCCCCCTTCTTCATGTCGCCTTTCAACACCCGCATTGTTCAGCGCTCAGCGATGCTGGCGGATTACGGTGATTCCTTCCGCTACCGCGAACTACTCAATGTCGGCCGCGGTCCGAGGGCTTTCGTGCGCGCGAATGCTTTCGCAGCTGTCTGCAGGTTGGCGCTGGCGGCGATGGCATTTGGGCCGACGGCCAAGCTCATTGATAAAAAACTACCGAAGCCGGGCGAGGGCCCGAGCGCTGAAGCACAGGCCGAGGGCCGCTTCACCATCGAGGCCTACACCGTCGATACCTCCGGCATTCACTGGCGTTCCAAGGTGTCCCTTGAGGAAGACCCAGGGTACACAGGCACCGCGATTATGATTTCCAGCGCCGCCCTCGCGCTCGTCCACGACGATCTGCCGGACACCACTGGCGTGCTCACTCCTACTGTCGCGCTTGGCGACGCCCTGTCCCGCCGTCTCCGCGCTGGCGGCATGACCATTGAGACGGTGCAGGCTCGATGATTGGTGGCCTGACCGGTGCTTTTGCGAATCTCACCCGCGGACCGAAGCTGCCGAGTGTAGGTGGTGGCCGTGCGTTAGTGACCGGCGCTTCCTCCGGCATCGGCTGGGCATGCGCGGAGGCACTGGTCAAGGCCGGTTTCGAGGTCGTTGGCACGTCCCGCAGAGGCGCCGATGCGCCGCACCCCGAGGGCGTGCAGATGGTGGCGCTCGACATGTCCAGCGCTGACGATATCGCCGCTGTGGTCGCTCACGGGCCTTACGACGTCGTCGTCGCCAACGCCGGTGAGAGCCAGTCGGGCGCTTTCGAGGAGCTACCCCGCGAGGCGCTTGAGCGTCTCTTCCAGGTCAATGTTCTGGGGCAGGTGGAGCTGTTACAACAGCTGCTGCCCGGCATGCGTGAGGCCGGTCGTGGCCGAATTGTGCTGGTGGGCTCGATGCTCGGCGGGTTACCGCTGTCCTACCGTTCTTCCTACGTGGCGACCAAGGCCGCTATCCGCGGCTTTGGACTCTCGCTGCGCGGTGAAGTCGCGCAGTTCGGTATCGGCGTGACCGTTGTCGAGCCGGGTTCCATAAACACCGGTATTTCTGCACGTCGGACGACATATAGCGATGAGGGTTCCGTTTACGCTGCTGATGTCCACCGCATGCTGACGAAGTTGAATGCCAACGAGGAAGGGGGCATTCCCGCTTCCGAGATTGCGGAGGTAGTGATGCGCGAGGTGGCCGCCGAACGACCCTTGGCCCTGGTGGCGCGGGGGTCGTCGGCAAGCGTGGCGGTGCCCTTCATGCGGCGGATCCCGACGCAAGCGATGTTGACCATCATGCGCCGGGTGCACGGGCTGCGGTGAGTTAATCGGCGTGCTATTCAGCGATAGCGCGCATCTCGACGGCCTGCGCACACGCCTCCGCAGCTTCGTGGGCTAGGTTGATAGCCTCTTGCTCATCTGCGACTTGGACAATCCAAAAAGCCGACGGGAACGTCATCGCGTTGTAATACGGCAAATCGCTATGTGAACCATCCGGCAGCACCGTCATGGCATCCTCTGGCGGAACCAGCCCGCCGGACATAACCCAGTGGCCTTCGTCCTGCAGCTTCTGATTGAAGCGTCCGATTCGTTCAAAGGCAGCGTGCATTTCCTCATCAGAGTCATACGCGTTGATATCTCTGCGGCCATGGACCGTGAAAAAGTACTGCACACCAAGCTCCTGAGTTTCGTTTTGCTAAGTGTAACAGATTGGATGGGGTTGGCATTGGGGAATTTTTGGGGAATTTTGGCTTTGGTCGCTGGTTACCCTTTGACCGGGGTGGTACTACAGGTGGTACTATCAAAGATGTGGGGGACAAAATAGAAAAAATTCTTACATCTATGCGCGCTTCAAACGCCAACGTTTCTTACCAAGATCTGAAGAAGGTCTGCGACTTTTACTTCGAACGACGCCCTTCGCGCGGGGGCGATCATGAAACATACAAAACACCGTGGCGCGGCGACCCTCGAGTCAACATTCAAAACCGAAATGGGAAAGCTAAGCCCTACCAGGTCAATCAAGTACTAGCCGCCATCGACAAACTTCTACTCGAAGGAAAATAACAATGTCTTATCCTGCTGAAAAGTACACCTACCAGGTCTTCTGGTCAGAACCTGATCAAGAATATGTGGCGACGGTACTGGAGTTTCCTTCACTGTCGTGGGTAGCTGAAAACTCGTCGGAAGCGGAACAAAAACTTCGAGACCTCGTTACTGAGGTTCTTATGGATATGGAAGCCTCCGATGAAGCAGTCCCAGAGCCCTTCGGTCACCGTTCCTACTCGGGGCGATTCAACGTCCGAATCCCCAGTTCACTGCACCGGAAACTGGCAATGGCAGCTGCCCGCGAAGGAGTCTCGCTCAATACTTACGTAGCGCAGACACTCGCAGGCGCTGCATAGGTTTTGATCGGGCGTTTTGCGGGCAGGGCCTAGTTTTGTTCTTTCGCCAATTCCTGTTTCGCAGTGGCGGCTCGCTGTGCCCTGATCTCCGCTACCTGCTGCTTGCGGGTATTGAACCCCATGCGCCACGGGGCGGCTAGACCTGACTCGGGGGCATGCGGGTTATCGCGCCAAGATTTGCCCTCGTTGTAGGCCTGCGCGCCCTCGCGGTATGCGGCAGATTGCTCGGCAAAGGTTGGGTACAGCTGTTCAGCAGCCTGTCTGGCCTGCGCACCGACAGCCTTCATTTTCGCGCGCAGATCCTTGATTTTGTCCTGAATCTTTTTGTTGTAGCGTTCCTGCTGCTCTGCAATATCGACGAGTGCCTGCTGCTCGGTGATGGGGTCGAACGGGGCTTGGCCTGCCTTGTCGTAGGCTTCCTTAGCACGCGGGGTGCGCTCCCAATCACGCAAAGACGGGTTATAAACGCACCAATCTTCCTGGCCGTCGTCTTTGTAGATACTGCCGTTGTGATTCCAGTACTTCGTCATGCGTTTACCCTTCTGAGTGTTTCTGTGGGTCTTACTACGCCGTTAGGTACAGGGAACCCGAAGGCGACAGAACCTACACTAACCTCTCCGGAGCTTCCGCCAGGCCCAATCAATAATCACGAAGCCAACGAGCGTCACACCGAACAGTGGTGCAACTACCGAGTAGGCAATCAACAGCGCCACAACAGCCGCTGCGACACCCGGGCGAATATCTCGCCAGCGCGTTGGCGCCGGGAATCTGCCCGGACGACCACCGCGACCGCGCCCAAACCACATGGCGTAGCCGCGCACAATCATCGCCAGCAGAGCAACACCGATCAGTGCCAGGACCAGCTGATTCACCCACCCGAACAGGATTCCCATGTGCGCGTTAATCAGCCATTCGGTCAGCTTTGCCGGCAGCGGCCAGTCCGCAAAATGAATCCGGTCAACCATCGCTCCGGTCGACCCGTCAACGGTGACGGTCTCAATGCCCATCCGCCATTCCTCGCGGGCTTCCTTGGCCATCCACACTGTGCCAGCTTCCGGTGGTGTCAGTTCGACTTTCCCGGACAGCCCCTCGGCACGTGCGAGGTTCATAACACTATCCGCCTCTGACCATTCATAATTCGCTGGAGCAGTCGCAGTCACAGCTGGTTTCGGCGCGTACCAGTCCATCGTCTCACGTAGCTTTGCGATGCCGGTTCCAGCCACCCACGACCACGTCAGGCCGGTGACGGTCAGGAACAAAAGTCCAACGCTGACCGCCACACCAACATTCGCGTGACGACGCATATGATGCGCCCTCTTACTTGTTCCCTGTGTCCGCTTGCGGCGCGAACGGTCCCACCAGAGCCAGAGGCCACCAATAGCCAGTGCGCCCATCCAGGATGCTGCTGTCTCAGAGTAGAGGCGACCAAAGTTGCTATCAATCCAGAGCCTGCGGTGCCCTTCCGAGATCCAGGCCCGCAGTGGCAGCGCCGCCGAGGAACCGTATTGCACCAGGTCACCCTTGATGCTCAAGTCGCCTGGGTCGACGAACACCGCATGTCGGTAGGACTCCGACTTCAACTGCTCATCATTGAACATGACTCGCGTTGTCTGCCCCGGCTTTTCCGGGACCTGCACTGCGGTCACCGGCAGCTCAGGATGCACGCGCTGCGCGACCTCAACCTGCTTTTCCAGAGGCTGTGCGGGAAGGCTTGAAGTTGCAGTTAGTTCTTCGTGGTAAACCACCTTTTCTATGCTCGGAGCGAGGGCATATGCCACGCCTGTGATAGCTGCAATAACGAGTAGCGGCGCAACGAGGATGCCTGCAACGACATGGATTCGGTGCAGTAATGCTCGTGGTCCACCATTTTTCTGAGTCTGTGCGACGGGGTTTGCGGCTGGCGTTCCAGCGGCATCGCCTGTGGCTATTGAAGTCATGCTCTATTAGTCGGACGAACCGTCTCACTTGTTCCCCAGCAAGCTCACTTTTATTAACTTCCAGGGGTAACCATTTGGCCACGCGCCCCGTTGAAGGCCACCTCGTGCGCAACTATTCGTCGTAAAGCCCGCGTACCCTCGAACACATGGCTTATCCAGACGTGTACCACGCCAATGACAACCGCTATGAAACGATGCCGTACAACCGCTCCGGCGACACGGGGCTAAAGCTTCCAGCCATTACGCTGGGACTTTGGCATAACTTTGGTGATGACCGGCCGCTCGAGACGCAGCGTGAAATCCTGCGCACCGCGTTCGACCACGGCGTCACGCACTTCGATCTCGCCAACAATTACGGCCCACCACAGGGCTCTGCGGAGGCGAATTTCGGTCGCATCATGGCCAAGGATTTCGCTCCCTACCGCGATGAAATGATCATTTCCTCCAAGGCCGGTTGGTACATGCAGGATGGCCCCTACGGCTTCGGCGGCTCGCGGAAATACCTCGTGGCCAGCTGCGATGCCTCGCTGAAGCGCATGGGCCTGGATTATGTGGACATTTTCTACCACCACCGGCCCGACCCGGATACGCCTATCGAGGAAACCGTCGCCGCCCTCGACTTCCTCGTCCGCTCGGGACGCGCGCTCTACGTCGGCGTGAGCTCCTACTCCCCCGAGCTCACTCGCCGTGCGCAGAAAATCGCGCGTGAGCTGGGCACTCCGTTGACTATTCACCAGCCGAGCTACTCCATGTTCAACCGTTGGATCGAGGACGAATTGCTGGAGACCTGCGCCGACGAAGGCATGGGCGTCATCGCCTTTTCCGCGCTTGCGCAGGGTCTTCTCACCGACCGATATCTGGATGGCGTGCCGGAGTCCTCGCGTCTCGGCGCGCACAAGATGAACTCGGGGTTCCTCAACGACGACACGCTCACCGCCATCCGTGAGCTCAACGCCATTGCTTTACGACGAGGCCAGTCCCTGGCACAGATGGCCATCTCGTGGGTTCTCCGCCGTGACGAAGTGACCTCCGCCCTAATTGGGGCATCGTCGGTGGAACAGCTGAAAAACAGCCTCGGCGCCCTGGACGCTGCGCCGTTTAGCGATGAAGAACTCGCGGAGATCGACAAGTGGGCCGTCGACCGCGGAATCAATCAGTGGCAGGGCGCTACGGAGTCTGTATAGCCGGCAGCACATACTCAATCAGCTCATCAATCTGTTCTTCCGCATCCCGTTTAGAGGTGCGGAAGTTGATGCTGACGTGATTGATGCCGAGCTGTCGCTGGGAGTGCAGCAGTTCGATGAGCTTGTTGCGGCCAAGGCGGTACCCGAAGTGGCCACCCTGCGCGAGCGCGTCGGGGTCTTCATGCAGGTCGATCCACAGTGATTCCAGGAAGGGTTTGAACACGTCCTCACCACACTCTTGTGCCACCGCTTCCTGCCAGTTGGCGATGTTCTTCTTCTGCATTTCCAAACCCTTGTGGTACATGAACCACCCGTCGGTATGCGCGGCCTTCCACTCCAGGCTCTGCTGACAGGAGCCGGTGGCCAACAGCGGAACTCGGCGTGCCAGCGGCTTGGGCACCACATCGGATCCGCCCATCTTGCCCTCGGACCACCGGATAGGCCGGTCACTGGTGCTGAGGGCCTTTTCATAGACCTCGATATGCTCGCGGAAACGCTCACCGCGCTTGCCTTTGTCCTGGTTAAAGGCGGGGAACTCCTCGGGTCGATCGCCGGTGGCAACGCCGAAGAGGAAACGGCCGTCGGAAAGCCTGTCCAGCGTGGCCGCGCGCTTAGCCATCACCAACGGATGCTGAAAAGGCACAACGATTGCGCCGGTGCCGAGCGCTATGTCGGTGGTGTGTGCGGCGATGTAGCTGAGGTACATCCAGGGGTCGTAGACCTGGCCGACGTCGCCGAATGTTTCCACACGCAGCGGGATGTCGCGCGCCCACACTGCCGCGATGCCTGCGCGTTCGGCTTTCTGAATCAGCCGAATCTGATTGCTCAGCACGTCCTTGGGTTCGGCTTCGGCGTCCTGTTCGATGGGCAGGCTGAGACCCACAGTGAGTCGGCCCGGCGCGAATGTGCGCTGGTAACCGGGTAGTTCGTCAATGGGCTTGTCCGAAAGATCAAACAGCGAGCTCATGGTGTTTAACGGTAGTACAGCTTGAGCCACGGCACTCGCAGTTAAACTGGGACCATGCTTGAGGATGCCATCATCGTCGGAGGCGGCCAAGCTGCCCTCGCTACCGCCTACTACCTGCACAAACACGACATTGATCCGCTCATTCTGGACAATCAGTCGGCTCCCGGCGGCTCCTGGCGCAATGTCTGGCCCTCAATGACGCTCTTTTCCACCCCGGGTTTCTCCAACCTTCCGGGCATCCAGATGCCCGATTATGACGGCTTCCCGCCCGCTTCCCATGTGATTGATTACCTCAGCTCCTACGAAAAGCGCTACGAACTGCGCGTTCAGCGCCCGGTTAACGTTACCCACGTCACCCACGACGGCACCTTCCACCTCACCAGCGATGCCGGAGACTTCGAGTCCCACCAACTCATCGCCGCCACCGGCAACCGCCCCTTCGTCCCCCACTACCCCGGCACGACCTCCGCAAAACAGTGGCATTCGGCCAATTACCCAGGCCCCGAGCCATTCGAAGGCTCCCGCGTTGCCGTTGTCGGCGCGGCGAACTCCGGCGCCCAAATCGCCGCTGAACTGATACTTTCCGGTATCGACACCACCTGGTTCACCCGCCACGAACCGCGCTGGATGCCCGACGACGTCGACGGTCGCGTCCTGTTCGAACGCAACCGTCAGCGAGCACTCGCCATCGCACGTGGCGAACTCGACCCCGGCCCCTCCGACAGTATCGGCGACATCGTTGTCCTGCCGTCCGTCCGCAAAGCCCGCGACTCCGGTGCCCTCACCTGGACACCCATGTTCTCTTCGCTTGACGACGTCCACGCGGACCACCTCATTTGGTGCACCGGTTTCCGCCCCGCGCTCAGCCCCTTCCGCAGCGTCGACTCCGACCTCATCGAGTTCGTCGGCTACGGCGACTGGGTTGGCCCCGGTGCAGCCACGATTATGGGTGTTGGCCCCTTCGCTAAGCGCGCGGCTGAGCGGGTGGCTGCTCGACTGTCAGCATGATCTGCATCAACATCATGTCCAACCAACGCCCGTTCTTTGTCCCTACCTGAGGCAATAGCCCAACACGCTGGAAACCATACTTTTCGTGCAGCGCAATCGACCCCTCGTTGCTGCCGTCGATCGCTGCCACCAAAACGTGCTTCCCGCCTCACGAGCAGCATCAATGGTCACCTGTAGAAGCGTCCCGCCAATGCCCCGGCCCTGAAAGCTCGGATGTACATAGATGGAGTTTTCCACTGTGTACCGAAACCCGTCGAAGTCACGAAAGTCACTAAAGGTGGCATCTCCAGCGACTTCGTCGTCAAGCGTGGCGACGAAAACCGGGTAATCCTTGTCCCAGTGCACCTCCATCCATGCAATGCGATTCTCCACGCTGACCGTGTCATCGTTCCAGATGGCGACGGTGTTGATCACGGCCTCGTTGTAAATCTCCGCGATTGCCTCGGCGTCCTCCCGCGTTGCTTGCCGAATAATCATGGTTTTGCCCCGTTTTCTGCGCTGGTTTCTGCACTCCGCCTTTATAGATGCGAGATTATCAAGCTTCCGGTTTCGAACGGGTGTTTTATTTATATTTTTCCGCAACCCTCCATACGTCACCCGCAAACAACCTGGTAGCAAACGCTTTTATGGTCAGCCGACATCTACAAAAACCATTCAAAATCTCTCATCATTTCTCTTTACAAAGCAGAACGGCACCTGTACGATAGCAAGTAAGTTCGAAAGAAAACCGACAACCATTGGAACACCAGGGGGATCCAATGAAGTCCGAACAAGTACCCGAACCATATTGGGCTCATGAGAATCCCGAAGATGAGCTCTCAGCACTCGCGCGGGCTACCAACCGCACCCACCTTGAGTTGATTGAAGCCTGCTGCCCTGCAGGCGATGATGACGTTGAAAACCATGCCGCTCGCATCAGCGTTCGCCTGGGAATCACCCGCAGTGAAGCACTGCGTATCTGTGACATTGGCCTATTGCTGGAGAAAATGCCTCAGCTAGCGGCCTACGCCCGGGAAAGCTGCGCATTATCTGTGCGGCAACTCGGCATCATTGCACATGGCGTGGTCGGCATCGAGCCTGATCAAATACCCGATGCGGAAAAGAAAATTCTGGCATTGGTCACGCCACGGAAACGTCGTCAAGCAATGATCGGACCTCGCACGCTCACTACCAAAATTGGTGATATTGCTGCGGACTTGGATGACCGTGCTCGCGCCGACGGCACAATTCCCACTATTACCGATACGGAATCGGTAACTCTGGTGGAACGTCCCGACAGCTACTCCCAAATCATTCTCACGCTGCGCCCGGACCGCGCCTATTTCGCCATGTGCGCAATTGAAACGGTCTTCCGCGCGAATGAAGAAATGACGCAGGCGGATGCATTTGTGGAACTAATCCACCAACGCACCGATGCGGAGGTTGTGCTCAATGTTTTCCGCGAGCACCACAGTGATGACGCCTGGCTGGACGGCGCCGGCTGGCTCGGCGCGCTGGTCACGGAAGAGTGGATGCAAAAGGTGACGCATGTCCGCCTCTCAGCAGACAGCGCCACCAATGGTTACCGCCCAACCCCAGCGCAGGTCGCCCGCGTTCACGGTCGTGACGGCACGTGTCGCTTCCCCGGCTGCGAAGTCCCAGCGTACAAGTGCGATATTGACCATATCGCACCGTACAACCAGGAAGACCCCGAAGCCGGTGGCCCCACCGACACACAGAATCTGCACTGCCTATGCCGGAAGCACCACAACCTGAAAACCCACAAGCTCTGGGATATCACGGCTTATGAGGACGGCTCAGAGGTGTGGTCCTCTGCCGACGGCGTTACCGCGGCGACCGTCCCGGCCGGACCGTTAGCCGGGTTCGGGCGACAGACGTTTGACAAGCGCGCTACTCAGAAGACGAAAGCACGCCATGACCACTACATGAAGTGGTGGCTGTCATTCGCGGCGGTGCCAGATCTAGTCTTTGATGATGGGGAGGATTAACCCAGCGGGCCACCGCAGTTCGGCCATGCGCCAGCACCCTGGGAGGCAAGCACGCGCTCGCCAATCTCAATCTGCTGCTCCTTGGTGGCCTGGTCAGCCGTTGGTGCGTACTGGTCACCGCCGTGGCCGCTCCAGGTCTGCTGCGAGAACTGCAGTCCGCCGTAGTAGCCGTTACCGGTATTGGTCTGCCAGTTTCCGCCGGACTCACATGCCGCAACCTGATCCCAGGCGCTGACTGATGCAGCGTTAGCGGCGGCGGTCGGGGCAGCAATCATGCCTGCTGCCACGGCGGCGGATGCGATGAACTTACCGGAAAAACGCATAAGCAGAGAACACTCCTAAAGGGTTGACTTTTCTCTTGGCCGACCAACCTACGCGCACCCTCCCCCACCCTGTCAACCCGTATCCTGGAAAGCATGTCCGTGGCAGATGTCGTCCGCAAAACCGAGAGAAGAATCAACGCGCTGGCCGCCAAGCGTTCCAAAAACGCTGGTTGGGAACCGGAAATCATCGGATTCACCGGGTACGGAAATGCAGAGCGCGTTCGCGTACTCGGCCGTGTCCTTATGAAGGATCCGGCCAAAAAACGAGACGAAGAACGAAACAAAAAACGCGGGTTTTGGCAGTTCTTTACCGTCGAACTCGCGGACTTTCCCGTCACCATCACTGCCGGCAATCGCACGGTGGAAACCACCGCGGATAGCAACGGCTACATCGAGGTGCTGATTCGGAATCACGGCCTCGAACCCGGCTGGCACGAGATCACCATCAACGACACTCCCGCAGAGGCCCTCATCCTCTCCCCGGAAACCAAATACGGCATCGTCTCCGATATTGATGACACTGTTTTGGTCACCATGCTGCCGCGCACCCTCATCGCCGCCTACAACTCCTGGGTCAAAGAGACAGACGAGCGCAAAGCCGTCGCTGGCTTCAGCGAGTTCTATGCGCAACTTCGCCGTCGTTACGCGAGCAAAACCGATGAGGACACGGACGTTCCCGTCATCTACCTTTCCACCGGCGCATGGAACACCTTCGGCACACTAAAAAAGTTCCTGCACCGCAACAACCTGCCGAAGGGCCCGCTACTGCTCACCGATTGGGGGCCAACGCCCACTGGCCTGTTCCGCTCGGGCAAGGAACATAAGAAGGTGCGACTGCGGGACCTGTTTATTGACTTCCCCGAAATCAACTGGATTCTCGTCGGTGATGACGGCCAATACGACCCGCTCATCTACGGCACAGCCGCGGCGGAGCATCCGGATAAGGTCGCGGCAATCGCAATCCGCAACCTCACTCCCAGCGAGCACGTGCTCTCCCACGGCACCGCAGTGCCAATTGAAAAACTGGAGAACAAGGAGGTTCCATTCATCGAGGGTGCCCACGGCTTTAAGCTGCTCAAACAAATCGACCAACTGCCGCAACCATGATCTACCTCCGCCAGGCCCGTATTCACGATGATGCCGAGCTCCCGGCTTACGTCGTAAAGCTCGCGTTGCCCTTCCCCATGGCCTTCACCACGCCGATTACCATCTTGACCGGCGAAAACGGCAAGGGAAAGTCGACGGTGCTGGAGGCGTTGGCGTCGGCGATGGGGGTCGACACGGACGGCGGCTCGCGGTTTAAAACGCAGGAGCGCACCTCTCCGATTCCGCTCGCGCTGACCAAGCGCAATCCCCCGGATACGTTCTTCTTTCGCGGCGACGCGCACCTGAACCTCGCGCGTTTCTACGCATCGATCGGCAGCCTCCCCGGCGGTGACGGCATGGCGGACCTCACCCAGATGAGTCACGGCCAATCCATCATGGCGCTGGCCAAACGTCGCTTCGGTGCTGAATCACTGATCTTCCTCGACGAACCCGAGGCCGGACTGTCGGTACTGCGCCAGCTTGAACTCCTCGGCCGTCTCGGCGCGCTTGCAGAAGCCGGCGCACAGATTATCATGGCGACGCATTCCCCCATCCTGCTCGCCGCACCGGAAGCAACGATCATTTCGCTTGACGACGCCGACACCACCCACTTCGAAGACACCCTCGCGGTACGAGCGACCAGGGATTTCCTAGCCGATCCCGTCGGCATCGCGGACTACATGGTGGAGCGTTTTACTTCGGATTCTTAAGCCCCAGCGATGCCACGACGCCCACGGCCGACAGCGCCACCGGTAGCCACATGGCGTCACTCATGGCGGTGATGAAGTCGCCACGGTTGCTGCTGAGCGCCGCCGCCATGACGGTGGCAATCAGCGCACTACCCAGCACACTGCCGATCTGGCGGATGGTGTTGTACACACCGGAGGCAGCACCGGCGAGGATCGGGTCAATGTTGCGGGTCGCGGCCGTCGACAGCGTGCCCCAAATAAATGCGTTGGCCACACCGAATGCAGCGCCCGGCAGTAGCAGCCACAGCACGGAGAGGTCCTCGTGGATGAGGTAGTGAAACCCGAGCATGCCCACCAGCGAGGACCCAAAACCGATCAGCGCGAACTCGCGGAACTTCAGCCGATCCAGCATTCGCCCAGTCCACGGTGCCATGACACCGGAAATCAGCGCCTGCGGCACGAGCAGTAGTGAGGCTTGGATGGTCGATAGGTCGCGAGCATTCTGGGCGAAGAGGATGATTGGGAAACCAACCGCGACCACCAGCGCGCCCATCACGGCAATGGCCAACGAGGAGACGGTGAAGTTGCGATCCTTAAAAAGGGACAGCGGCATCAGCGGTTCGGCCGTGGTCTTGGCCTCCCAGACCGTAAACAGGCCAAGAATCACCACACCGGCGGCAATCAGTGCCCAGATCCAACCGGACCAGCCGGCACTCTCCCCCTCCTGAATGCCGAAGACCAGCAGGAACATACCAATCGCGCTGAGCACGACGCCCAGATAGTCAATCTTGTTGCGGTGCGTCTCAAAGGTCGGCAGATAGCGGAACGCAAAAACGAGCCCGACCACGCCAATCGGCACATTAATGAGGAAAATCCAGCGCCAACTCAGCAGCTCAATCAACACGCCACCAGCCAGCGGCCCCGTCAGCGAGGCAATTCCGGCCGCCGCGCCCCACAGCCCCATCGCCGCACCGCGGTGCGCCGGTGGAAACATCTGCGTAATCAGCGCCATCGTCTGCGGTGTCAGCAGCGCGGCCCCCAGTCCCTGCACCACGCGGGCAATGATCAGCATGCTTAACGACGGCGCCAACCCACACGCCAGCGACGCCAACACGAAGATAACCAGGCCCGCTACATAGGTGTGCTTGACTCCCCAGAGGTCACCGAGCCTGCCAGTAATAAGCAACGGCACAGCATAGGCCAGCAAATAACCGCTGGTCACCCACATGACCTGGTTGAGCTCACCGCCCAGTTCATGCTGGATGGTGTTAATACCAACGGTGACAATGGTGGCGTCGACCAGAATCATGAAGAAGCCGAGCAATACGGTCCACAGCGCTGGCCACGCCTTTTTGGGATCAAACTGAGTATTCAAATCTGTAGCCACTCGGAGTCATGTTAGTTGATGGCTCGGTTGTTAGTTGATGGCACAGTAAAATCCAGACCATGGCTGTTCAGCATATGACCGACGAAACCATCGCCGAGTTCTTCGCCGACCACCTCTCGCGCGTAGATGATGACATGCAGCGCGCGGTGGCTCTCGAGGTGCTCGAGTGGGTCCACGAAAAGTATCCTGAACTGGGCGTTCGAATCGCCTGGAGCCAGCCGATGTTCACCCTTGATGGCACGTTCATTATCGGCTTCTCCTACGCCAAGAAGCACATGGCGATTGCCCCGGAGCGCGCAGGTATTGAAAAGTTCGCCGACGAGTTCGATGCCCGCGGCCTCTCCTACGGCAAAATGATGGTCCGCTTCCCCTGGCCAAAGGACGGCAAGGCCGAGTCCATGCCGCTGGACCTGCTTGCCAAGATGATCGAGTTCAACATGGAGGACAAGCGTGGCATGACCACGTTTTGGCGGTAGGAAGGTCTCCGTCGAATTTAGTGGCTAGCCCGAAACCACGCTGTCCAGAATCATCGCTGCATCAACAAATCTCTCGGGATGGGGACCCGCGAAGTTCAGGCGTAAATACGGGCCGATTTCCTCGGAGGGAAACCAGTCCCGTCCTGGCGCAACTATCAGTCCGCGTCCTTCGCAACGTTCGGCAACCTCTTGGGGGTCTATGCCATCGGGAAGCCTGCACCACAAGTTGAGTCCTCCTTGAGGCACGTGTGGAGTTTCCACCGACGGCGCATATCTGGATAAAGCTTCAAGCAAATCATTTCGTCGCTGTCGTAGTGCGACCTGCATATTTTTGAGGTGCGTCGCGTACGCACTTTGCTTGACGACGTCCAGCGCCACGGCCTGCAGAATTCCACTGGTGTACAACGCTTCGGCTGAAACTTCTGCGAGTATCCGCTGAAGAACCGGCCCCTTGGCAATTACTGCCCCTACCCGAACTGCAGGCGAAATCACCTTTGTCAGCGATCGCAGATAGATGACATGCCCTTCGGCATCATCCGCCGCTATCGGAACATCAGGTGCGTCGAATGCGAAATCATGTGCCCAATCGTCCTCAATGAGGAAAGCGTTGAACGCTCTTATGATTTCAATAATTGTTTTACGACGAGCTGTCGACCACCGTTTCCCATGAGGGTTACCGAACGTGGGTTGACCATAAAAAGCTCGTGCAGAACTCGTTCGTAGCAGCCTCTCCAGACTCTCGGGGATTGGCCCCTCATCATCACTTTCCACTGGTAGCAGAGAAATCCCAGCCTGCCGAGCAGCCAGGATTGCACCCCAATATGAAGGCGACTCAATGATGAGTTCCTTCGGTGAAATGGCACGAAAAATGGCACCGAGCCCGCTCTGTGTGCCTGGAACAATAACCACATCGCGCTCATTTGCCCGTACCAGTTGCGAAGCAAACCACTGCCGCAGTTCTGCCATCCCCCGCACCGGTGCTCGTCGATAGGCATCGTGCGATTTACTGACTCTGGTAAGCGCTCTTCGTACCAAGTTCGTTGGCAGCAGAGATTCATCCGGATAACCGGAATGCAGACTGATTGCCTCATCGGTGGAAGCTCTCTGGGTGGCGGCCAGAACCCTTCCGGTATTGGGCTGAGGTCCCAGCGCTCCGACTTGCCAGCTAAAGTCCGCCCGTGGGAGTTGTTGGCGATGCCTGACGAATACCCCCACGCCGACTCGCACTTCCACCAGTCCGCGGGTAGCCAGTTCGTGGATAGCGTTTCGCACTGTCACCGGGCTAACCGAATACGACCGTGTTATTTCACGGCTGGATGGCAGCTTTTCTCCGGCTTTGTGTTGCGCAATCCACGTTTCCAGCTCGCCGACCAACATAGACGTGCTACTGTTAACCATGAATATACATAGTAGCGCTATCGTATCGAAGCGCGCAGTGCTATCCTGCCCAATCCATTTTTCGCATCACCTCGACAATGTTCTCTATGACCTGCGCGGACCAATTCAGGACAAGGCCGACGAGCTACAGCGTCAGGGCGTAAAGGTCATTCCCCTCAATGTCGGAAATCCTGCCCCATTCGGCTTCCGGCCATCTGCAGAGGTACTTTCCGCTATGCACCGTGGCCTCGAGGAAACTTCTGGATACTCAAATTCCCTCGGCCTGAGTGACACCCGTCAGACTGTCGTGGACTACTACTCGCAGAATGAGGACTTCCCCGCCCTCGATAGCGATCACGTTCTCGTCGGAAATGGTGTCTCGGAGCTGGTAAACCTATGTCTACAAGCTCTCATCAACGACGGTGATGAGATCCTCATCCCCTCACCCGACTATCCACTCTGGACCGCATCCACCACCCTCGCCGGCGGAGTCCCCGTGCACTATCCCTGCCTAGAAGAAAATAATTGGCAGCCAGACGTCGATGACATACGCGAGTCCATCACAGCCAAAACTCGGGCGATTGTCATCATCAATCCAAACAATCCCACAGGCACCATCTACTCACCGGAGACTCTCTCCCAGATTGCCCAGCTCGCACGTGAGCACAATCTAGTGCTGCTTTCCGACGAAATCTACGACCGCATTGTGTACCCTGGAGCCTCATTCACTCCAACAGCTTGCCTAGCGCAGGATGTCCCCTGCTTAACGTTCTCCGGCCTTTCCAAGACGCATCGCTTGGCCGGATTGAGAGCTGGATGGGTGACTGCAACTGGATTTCGCGAACAGGACACCCTGTTTAAAGGAATTCGACTACTGGCCTCAATGCGGATGTGCGCCTCAATTCCGGCCCAGCACGCGATTGCTGCCGTGCTGGGCAAAGAACACAGCATCGACAATTTAGTACGACCCGGTGGCCGCCTCTTCGAACAAAAAGTTGCTGCCACTACAGCACTCAGCAAGATTCCCGGAATCTCGTTCATCGAGCCGCAAGGGGCGCTGTACATTTTCATTCGACTAGACGGCAATATTTACGAAATTGATAAGGATGAGGACTTCGTTCTCTCGTTTCTGGAAGCAGAACACATTCACATCGTCCAAGGCAGCGCTTTCAATGTGAAAGGCGGGACATATGTCCGGATTACTTTTCTTCCTGAGGTCGAGACAATGGAACATTTCGCCGCTCGCTTCGCAGCTCACCTGGAGAAGTACGCTAAGCGCTAGCCCCCACCTACATCGCTAAATCCGCCAGGGCATCCTCATCAATAATGGCCGTCCATCTTCGACCCGCGCAGGTATTGAAAAGTTCGCCGACGAGTTCGATGCCCGCGGCCTCTCCTACGGCAAAATGATGGTCCGCTTCCCCTGGCCAAAGGACGGCAAGGCCGAGTCCACGCCGCTGGACCTGCAAACCAAGATGATTGAGTTCAACATGGAAGACAAGCGCGGGATGACCAAGTTCTGGCGATAGGTCGGGGTTGGTTGCCGGACCTGGAAGCTGTCAAGCATTTAATGCGCATTCCTTTCCTCAGCGAGATTACGGAGGAATGCGTCTTTGTCGTCGCAGTATATCTCAATCGAGGAAACCATCATTAGCCCCTTGTAAAGATCTTCTGCCACGACTGGCGAATCCACTTCTAGCCTAACGTTCACTTCACTCAAAACAGGCACCCTGAGATTGCCATCCTCGTCAATTGCTACGTCCCCTCCTTCGCCTGCCGTTACGGAGCTCGTCTGACGCAGGTGTGACCATGGAATTTCGCAAGTAAGCCTCCGTCCAATTCGCAGTACTAGTCCCTGCGGTGTTATGAGATGTGGTTGGTCTCGAACAGTTACGTAAAACCCGGATAGAAGAACTACTGCATAAACGCTAATTACCAGCAAGAAATATCGCCAAAATGTATTAGAAATAGCGAAATGCACTATGCCGATTTCTACAATGCTCAGCGCTAATACCATAAAAACAACAGTTCGAAGATTTTTGTGCACAGTAAAGGATCTGACTTCACTGTCGACATTTTTCTGAAGTCTAAAGAATGTAAAAGCAGCTATCAGTGAGCTAACTTCCGAAACAAGTAGCGCTAGTATTTTTCGAGGTACGCCAAAATTCTTTGACGTCTCGGACAGCGAAGCAGCCCATGACCTACCATTTCTGAGATAGTCTTGCCGCATACCTCCAAACAGTAAGAGAAGAGCCGCAACTACAACGGCAAGTGGTAACAGGAATACCCAATCCGGCAAACCAGATACCACATTCATAAGAAGGATAAGAACTACTTCAAGAATAATTGCGGTAACCAGAATTGCTCTAAATATAATTTTCATGCTTACCTTCCGACTATGAACGGACAGGCTTTCCTCGGAAGAAGATTCCTCACCATGCAAGCTCTCTCTCTTAATATTTCTTACACATTCTTGAGTTGATTTTTCACGATATAAACAGGTACCAAATGATCGTTAAAATATGGCCGTGAGCCAAATTCATGACTGAACACCGCTATACCAATGTCGCAGATGGGGGGCCGACTGCCCTCATGCACATCTCAAAACTATTCGTGTTTTCTTCCACTTTCAATACAAAATCAGTTTTCGAGATTTATACTTCCCTTCTCGCGAGCTGGCTGCAATGCTAGATGGCCGACACATCCGACGACTTGTGGCCACGCTATTCACCTATCGATGCGCTGTAGCGTGTCCACAAGTGAATAGCGCATCGACAAGTGAGAGAGCCTGGCCCACAGCGTGCGCATAAGTGCCGAAAAACCATCGATAAGTCAGGAGAATCCATCGATAAGTGAGAGAAATACATCGACAAGTCCCCGAAACCTGGCCATAAGTGCCGGACAGGGTTAAGGGAGGGTTAAAGGACAAGCCAACAACCTCAGCTCAGCATCCGCCTCTGCTTCAACCCAAGCCCGGGTTAAGTAAAGAAAAGTGTGTCCGCATGCCAC